>JAZUFN010000216.1:0-13499 GCA_045640725.1 Lachnospiraceae bacterium | reverse complement strand
ATGTCGAAGACGGTCTTGCAACCTGCCTGTCCTTCCTTGTTGAGGCGAGCTACCGCACGTGCGTAGGCGGCAATAACAGAGCCTGTAAATTCAGGATTGGAGTCCAGAGTGAGCTTGTACTCTATGACGTGCTTGTGCTCGTTATCGAAGCCTGTAACACCGGTACGAATAACATTTCCGCCATGAGGAAGACCTGCGTGATCACGAGCCATTTCCTCGGCCGTAATGAAATGCACTGTGGTATTGTAATCTGAGAAGTAATTGGGCATGGTCTTGATTTCCTGCTCAATACGGGCAAGATCTGCACCCTCTTCAGCCACAACGAAGCATTCACGTGTATGCTTGTCACGGGTAGTAAGGGATGGATTGCTACCTGAACGAACTGCGTCCAAGGACTCCTGAACAGGGATGGTATACTGACGGCAGTCCTTAACGCCTTCTATACGGCGAACAGCATCGGAGTGGCCCTGGCTGACACCCTTGCCCCAAAAGGTGTAATCTACGCCATCCGGCAGGATACAATTGGCATAGAGTCTGTTGAGAGAGAACATGCCGGGATCCCAACCGCAGGAGATAAGGGCGACCTTGCCACCTTGCTTAGCTGCTGCATCAACATTGGAAAAATGCTCAGGTACACGGGCGTGAGTATCAAAACTGTCTACAACATTGTAAAGAGAAGCGTACTTAGGGGTCTGCAGAGGAAGGTCTGTAGCAGAACCGCCACAGAGAATAAGAACATCAATGAGGTCTGTCATGTCCTTAAGAGCGGCTTCGGTATACACCTTACAACCGGGGGTCTTTACTGCAATGCCTTCAGGATCTCTCCTGGTGAAAACTGCTACCAATTCCATATCAGGATTCTTTGCTACTGCGGCTTCAACACCTCTTCCCAGGTTGCCATAGCCAAAAATACCAATTCTAGTCATACTTGTCTCCGTTTCTTAGTGAAAAATTAAAGCTGTACAGCAATATCTTATAAAATATACCACTTTTTGTGCAAGGTGTAAATGGACTCTACAATAGTAACCATTCATTTACCACCTCGTAACAGTCGATGCAGGTGCTTGGCAAAGAAGCCGGAAAGACTCAGATTTTATGAACAGGTCGCGGTTTGTTCTATAACCGGTAGCAACTACTTTTTTTATGAACTGTTCATCTCCGCTTCATTGATTGCCATTTTATCAGGTGGTAAAATATGGGCATTTCAATAACAGGAGGCATATTGCCCTATGACAAAGAAGATAAAATTCAGAATTAAACTGGTTGCCATGGTCGCTATTATCATGATAATCACCAGCGTTGTTACCAATGTGGTCACAGCCAGGAAAATCAAATCTTCCATGCAGGAAGTGATTATCAGTGAGTCTATTCAGATGGCCAGAGAAATAGCAGATGAAGCAGAGTATATCTTAAAGACCGCAGCGGATCCTCAAGCTGCACTTATAGAATTTGCTCAAAGCAAGAGCGCCCAGGACAATCTGGTTTATGTAAATATAATTGACAAAACAGCTACTGCTTATGCGCATCATAACCCCAGCAAGCAGGGCAAGGTATATTCTGATGAGTATACCCTGAATTGCTGCCAAAAGGGTAAAGAGGATTATACCAGATGGTGGGCGGATGATACCTCTCAGTGGTCATATGATATCATGACACCGATGTATAATGCCGATGGCAGCCTTTTCGGTTCCTGTGATGTGGCTATTGCGGAAAGTGGTATTAATGAAGTAGCCAACACTGTTGTTTCTACCCAGATTACTATTGGCATTATCATGTTTGTTGTGGCTATTGTAGCAGTATTTTTCGCTATGACATCCATTGTTATGGATATGAAGAAGCTGAACAAGCTGATTATTGATACAGCCAATCTTGATTTTACACATCATTCACTTTACGGCCTGGAAAAACGTGGTGATGAAATCGGTGAGATGGCCCACAATATGGATGAAATGCGCTTCCATTTGGCTAAGCTTGCAGAGTCCTTAAAGCGTAATTCCACCAATCTTGAAAATGCATCTCAGAGCATTGCAGGCGCTACAGCTTCTGCGGTGAAGAGCGTGGATAACATCAATACTATTACTGATTCCTTTACCTCCAATATGCGTACTCTTCAGGAAAATGCAGAGTCAATTAAGCTTAATATGAGTGAGCTGGGTGAAGCAGTATCTGATTTCTCAGAGCAGAATAATAATGGTAATAATGTAACAAAAGAAATGGAGAATAAGGCTGCTTCCATAAAGAAGACCTGCGTAGACAAGCAGGAGTCTATTGAGGCAGAAATTGAAAATAAGAGAGAATCCCTGGAAGACTCCATCAAGAAGTCAAAGCAGGTTGAGCAGATCGAGTCCCTTACCGGTGATATCCTTAATATTGCCAGCCAGACCAACCTGTTGGCTCTCAATGCTTCTATTGAGGCAGCCAGAGCAGGTGAAGCAGGCAGAGGTTTTGCAGTAGTTGCTGACGAGATTCGTAATTTGGCTGAGTCCTCCAGAGAGACAGCAACCAATATTCAGACTATCTCCAACAGCGTGGTTTCTGCTGTAGAAGACCTTATGAGCAATTCGAACGAACTCATTACCATGATTATGGACAAAATTCTTCCGGACTACGAAGATTTCAAGGGAATTGGTGATTCTTATGTGGCTGATGCAGATAAGATGAGAGGTGTATTCACCACACTGGCAGGCAGTGCAGCCACTCTTGCTGATAAAACGGATTCAGTTATACGTAATGTAGACACCATCACATCTTCTATTTCTGAGTGTTCTGATGAGATAGAAAAGGTGGCTGCATCCACTACTGAATTGACAGAAGTGGTTTCATCTGTTACTAATGAATCCACAAACAATCTGAATGCGGTAAAAGAGCTGGATACATCCCTGTCCGATTTCCAATTGGACCCCAACTACCATGTTGAGGATCATGCATAATAGAGAGTTATATTAAATATCCTTCTGAGCAGATGCTTACTGATATGCTACCTGTTTTATTGACCGGCGGTATATCGTAAGCATCTGTTTTATTTTCAGGATTGATGTACAAAATATTTTATTTCTGTGCTATAGTTATGGTATAGCATGATGTTCTAATTTGGTATATGACTTCAAAGCAGGAGAGAAAATGGCGGACGAATTTTTCCCGGACGGAAGTAAAATAGAAGACTGGTTTTATGAGACCGATGAGCCAAAGTTTGCGGGATTTGGAGATATCTACGATATAACACAGTATGGAGTGAAGGCAGACGGGAAGGTTTATACCAAAGAACTGCAGCATATTATTGACCTTATAGCAGTGGTGGGAGGAGTACTTTATATCCCTGCCGGTATTTTTTTAACAGGAGCTCTTTTTTTAAAAAAGGGAGTACAGCTTTATCTGGAGGAAGGCGCTGTACTTAAAGGCTCAGACCGGATTTCGGATTATGAGATTTTGGACACCCGCATAGAGGGAGAGTGTTGCAGTTATGTATCTGCCCTTATTAATGCTGACAAGTGTGATGGCTTTACCATTTTTGGAAAGGGGACTATAGACGGTAACGGTGAGGAGAGCTGGAAGGCTTTCTGGCAACGCAGAAAATGGAATCCGGCCTGTAGCAATAAGGATGAGCAAAGGGCCAGACTGGTTTTTGTATCAAATTCCAAAAATGTGACCTTGTCAGGTGTCACCCTTAAGAATTCTCAGTTTTGGACCAGTCATTTCTACAAGTGCCGTTATGTGAAAATACTTAATTGCAGCTTTCTGTCTCCTGCAGAGCCTGTAAAGGCACCCAGCACAGATGCTATAGATATAGATGTCTGCAGTGATATGCTGATAAAGGGCTGTTATATGTCTGTTAATGATGACAGTACAGTACTGAAAGGCGGCAAGGGACTTACTGCCAAGGGAAACCCTGATAACGGAGAAAATTCCCGTGTTTTAATTGAGGACTGCAGATATGGCTATTGCCACGGCATACTTACCTGTGGATCGGAGTCCGTGCATAACAAAAATATTCTTATGCGCAGAGTAGAAGTGGAGAAAGCCCGCAATTTTCTCTGGCTTAAAATGCGGCCGGATACAGAGCAATTATATGAATATATAGAAATTCGAGATGCGAAAATCGGGGATGTAAACAGCATTTTGTGCATCCATCCCTGGAGGCAATTTGCAGGGGATGCAGACGTGCTTAAGTCGGAAGCGCGACATATCAGACTAAGTAAAATAAGGGCCAAATCAGCGCGACTTAATGATGTGGAGGAAAATGAAAAGGAGTACATCCTGAAGGACTTTGTTTTTGAAGACATCGAAATAGAAAAAAATTCGGATGGGACGTCTTTTGTCAGCATGGCAAATCCGGATTAGTTTGTAGAAAGGTCAGTGTCAGACATGAGTGAGAAAAAGTGTTCGCTTGTTTTTACCGGGGATATAGGTTTTGACAGATATATGGATAAAAAGTGGGAAGATCCGGATCTACTGGCTCCCGAAATATTGGAGTTTTTACATTCCGGAGATCATGTGGTGGCTAATGTGGAGGGGCCTCTATTGGATGTAGCTGCCAATACTACCACGGAAGGAGTGCAACAGTTACTCCATACCATGAATCCCGAAGCTGTATCTGTCCTCAAAAAAATGCAGGCAGATGTATGGAATATCTGTAATAATCACATTATGGATGCAGGAGCTGAGGGAATGGAGGCAACGCTAAAGGAGGCTGCAAATGCGGGTGTCAGGACTCTGGGAGCAGGGATGAACCTGAAAAAAGCAGCAGAGCCGGTTGTATTCCGAGAAGCCGGAGGAATAGGGCTTTTGGGTGTAGGCTATCAACGTGGCTGTAAGCCTGCAGGTGAAGATAAGGCCGGCTGCCTTAATTGGGCAGATTTTGACAGTATTCAGGCCGGTATTGATGAGATAAAAAAGAGCTGCAGATGGTGCATTATCGTCTCTCATGGAGGCGAGGAGTTTACTGCTTTGCCCACGCCCTATACCAGAGACAGATATCTGAAATACCTGGACATGGGGGCTGATATAGTGGTCTGCCATCATCCTCATGTGCCCATGAATTATGAGACGGTAGGTAACAAGGCTATTTTCTACTCTTTGGGTAACTTTATTTTTGACACTCCATATCAGAGAGCCCAGTTTAATACGGAGTACGGTATTTTGCTGAAGCTTACTTTTACTGAGGAGACCTATTCTTTCCAACCGCTTGGACTTAAGATAGACAGGGAGACAGAAAGAGTGGTGCAGTGGCAGCTACCGCGCATTTTTGCCGATGTCCAGTCTGACCAGTATGAGCTGCTGGAGCCACTGGCTGCAAAGATGTTTGTGGCTGCTACCAAACGTCAGCAGATATACTTGAATCCAAAGGAATTTAAAGATGCGAATCCTGAAAAATGGGCTGAACATTTTGCCAATCCACGACGCAGCGGCAGAGTGGAAGGGGAGGCTTTGGACTTTTTTGTGGTATTGCCTCTGGCAGAAAAAGAAAAAGAAAAAGCCTGGGAAAAGAGCCATTTGGATGACGTGAAAGACTATATATTGGAACAGATGTAGAAATCACTTTTCCGGGTCACGCACAATAAATTTATAAAAACGTTGACAATCCGTTTAAACGGATGTATAATATACATGCGAGTATAAAGATAGTGTATATATATATCAAAGGGGAGCTTCAGGACACTTGGTCCTGAGGCTCCCCTTTGTTGTGCAAAGGAGATTGATTATATGTATAGTTACGAAGAATTTAAGGAAGTATTTAAAAAGAGATTTTTGGAAGAAGCCTCAGAGCAGGAAAAAGAGGAAGTAAGATTTGATAGTCTCACAAAAATCAACGGTCCGCGGGATACTGTAGGCTTATGCGGTGATCTGGGGCAGTATAAGGGCGGCCCGTGCATTTACCTGCAGGACATATACAGTCACTATCTGGACAGCGGTAGTGTAGAAAAAGAAGTAAGCGATGCTTGGTCGACCCTTAGAAAAGCTGATTCGAGAGAAATAAAAATTCCTTCACTCTCCTGGGAATTTGTCCGGGATCATATCATTTTTCAGCTGATTAACAGGGCTGATAATGAGGCTTTTTTAAGCGGTGTGGTATATAGAGAATATCTGGATTTGGCGGTGGTATACAGAGTGGTCATGGACAGAAAAGCGGGTGGACTCACATCCTGCGTAGTTACTAAAGGGCTTTTAGAACATTTAGGAGTATCAGAAGCAGATTTGTATGAGGCTGCTTATCATATGACACCTATTCTTCTTCTGCCCAGAATATATTCCATGCACGAGATTCTGTGCGAGATGAGAAGAGAAGCACCGGCGGACAGAGGGCAGGAATTTGACGACATGATGGGTTTGAAGCTGGCTGATGCCATGTGGGTAGTGTCTGACAGTATTAAGCAGTTGGGAGCATATCTTTTGCTTTTTCCTGATTATTTTAGGGGCATCTCTGAGGAAAAGCAGGACCTTTTCATTATCCCCAGTTCCATCCATGAGCTTATAGTTTTGCCATCTGCGATGGAGGGTGAAGAGCAGTCGTTGAGGGAGATGATCCACTATGTTAACGAGAATGAAGTGGCCCCGGAGGAGCGCCTGTCTGACACTCTTTACCGCTATGATTGTAAAAACAATATCATAGTGGAAGCATAGAACATTAAATAATTTACTTTATTCTGTTAATTATTTGACAAACATTTCTGATTCATTTATAATGAGTACTGTAGCTCGCACTTAGTAATACTAATATGTGAGCATAAACAAAATAATGTTTGGGAGGGTTTTACAATGTTTAATTATGCTGGTAAGGTAGTTGCAGTATCAGGTGCATCTTCAGGTCTTGGTAAGCAGATGGCAGAGGGCTTCGCTCAGTGTGGAGCAAACCTCGTACTTCTTGCTAGAAGAGTTGACAGACTCGAGGCAAGCGCTAAGGAATGGGCTGAGAAGTATGGCGTAGAGGTTCTTCCTGTAGCCTGCGACGTTACAAGCGACGATTCTATCGCAGCAGCTGTTGCAGCTGTTAAGGAAAAGTTTGGTCATTGCGAAGTTATTGTTAACTGCGCAGGTGGTGAGAAGGGTACTGGCACACCTCTTATGGATTTTGTCAGATCCGACTGGGATTTCACTATGAATCTTGATCTTACTTCTATCTTCACTATGACACAGGCATTTGGTAATCTTATGAAGGACGCTATGGCTGCAGGTAAGCAGACATACGGTCGTGTAATCAACATTGCTTCTATCTATGGTCTTGTTGGTAACACAGCACTTCCTACCATTGCTTACCATACATCAAAGGGCGCTGTTGTTAACTTCACCAGAGGTGCAGCCGCAGAGTGGGGCACCACAGGCATTACTGTTAATGCTATTTGCCCAGGCTACTTCTACACAGAGCTTACAACAGAGACACTTGACTCTGAGTACTTCCAGGCTTTTGCTAATCAGGCAGTTCCTATGAAGAGATATGGTCAGCCTGGTGAGCTGAATTCAGCCGCTATTTTCCTTGGCGCTGAGGAGTCCAGCTATGTTACAGGTCAGGTTATCGCTGTTGATGGCGGTTATACTTGCGTATAATAGTTATAAGGTTTTTTCTGAACAGCTAATATGGTTTTTCCATTTTAGCTGTTTTTTTGTTGGAAAAAGGTGATTTTTCCTTGCTTTTATGTTAAAATCAAGAGCATTGATATAAAGTAAAATGAAGGAGAGCTTATGAAAGATTTAAAGTATTTATACTATTTCGAGGAACTGCTTCGAAATGCGTATAATGATACTGTTCGTGAGGCAAAGGCGGAGGGGAGAATTTGCGTTGCAGCTATGTGTGAAAATACGCCGGAGCCTTTATTTAATCTGGGGAATTGTTTTTCGGTAAGACTTACAGCACCCAACACATCTGCTACTGAAGTAGCTACTTATTACATGACCAATATGATGTGTGAAACAGCCAGGGCGCTTTTGGAACGTGCGATTGAAGGAGGCTTCAATTTTGCAGATTGCCTTATCGCACCTGACGGATGCACTATGATTAACAGAGCAGCAGAAAATATTGAGTTATTAAAGGCTATGGATGAGGGCAAGCCCCAATTTTTCTACGAGCACATGGAGATTCCTTTGAAGGCTGACGAAAATGGTGTTAATCTGCTGAAAATCCAGTGCGAAAATCATATTTTGACACCGCTCCATGAGCATTTTGGAGTTGATATCAGTGACGAAGCCATTAGAAAAGCGGTAGCAGAGCATAACGAAATATGCAGACTCATTAATGCTATTGGTGAATACAGAAAAGAAGCACAGCCACGAATTACAGGCTATGAATTTTCGGTACTCACCCTGGCTACCTATGTATGTCCCAAGGATAAGATTAAGGATAAGCTGGCAGAAACATTGGAAGAGCTTAAGGACAGAAAGCCTGATGACAAGAAATATCGTGCCCGCGTGGTATTGGTAGGATCAGAGATGGATGATCCTGATTTTATAAAGATGGTGGAAGAAGCAGGCGCGTATGTATGTGCAGATCGTTACTGCTTCGGATCTCGTCCAGGTAGAATAGAGATAGAATTAAATGATGCGGAGGACGCGCTCACACAGATATGCAGGCATTATACCTATTCCAGTCAGTGTCCACGTGTCATGAATATGGAAAAGGTATATGGTCGTAAGGCCTATGTGGCGGATATTGCAAAAGAATTCAACGCAGATGGCGTTATTTACACTCAAGTGAAATTTTGCGATCCATGGGGCTATGAGAAAGTTATGGGACAAGCGATGCTGAAGGAAGATTATGGATATCCGGTAATGACACTGGACCGCCCATATAACAGTAGATCTTCTGCCGGACAGACCCGTACCAGAGTACAGGCTTTTGTTGAGTCAATTGAAGTAAAGAAAATTGCTGCCAAGGAGGGAAAATAATGGAAGTGATGAGAAATCCCGAAAAGAGAGCAGGAGCCAAGACTCTCGGCGGCATGTACGGCCATGGTAAAGTACGTAGACACCGCGAGTGGCGTGGCTTTGCAGACACAATGTACGATTTTGGCATGTGGCTCCGGAACTGGGGCACTCTTATTAAAATATCCATGGGAAAGGGCTTTTTTAAAGGCTTGTTCAGATACCGTTGGATGGGTAATTATTTAGCTACTCCCAATATGATCGATAAATATACTACCGGTCAGAGAAAGGATACTCTTCGTATCACGCATACAGCTATTGGCTATGTAGTGAAGGAGATGGGTACTGTTATTAATGCCAGCCTGCGTGCTGACAGACGATGCGGTAATGATGTGAAAATGTCCGAAAGGTCGGTTCTGCATGACGAAAATGGTATGACCTCTTTCCTTATGGGCTTTCCTGATCTCTATGGTGTGGGACGAGAAATCCCAACTCTTTTTGGTGCCAATCTTATTAATCAGAGCTGTGCCGAGCACTATATAGATGTGGCTCAGACCTACGGCATTCCCGGCGATGTTTGTCCAATGCCGGAGACAGAACTGGGTATATCCATCGAAGATGATTTTCCTGTTTTAGGAAAGTGTGCAGTACAGATTAATACGACCTGTGACGGATCTTTGATGGGCAATGGCTTCATAGCTAAAAGATTGGAAAGAGAGTACGGTATTCCTACTTTCCAGCTGCTGGCGCCTATTCGATTTAAGGCAGACGATGTGCAAGAATACGCCGCAGAAGATGTTAAAGCTGCTATAAAGTTTATCGAAGAACAGACAGGAGCCAAGTGGGATTGGAAGGCTTATTTTGAGTGCGCAAAGCGAGTAAATATTACTACCAGAAATCGTACAGAATGGCTGAACGTGAACTCCACACCTTACCCTCAGTTTGTTGGAGCAACATTTTGCCTATATAATGATACCAATTTCATGGGTAATTCCGGCCGTAGTGCAGAGTTTCCGAAAATCGATGAGAAGATCATGAAGCTGGTAAAGAAGGCATATGAAAAGAAGCATATGATGGCACCTGAATACCGTCATAGATGTGTTGTTTGGGGAGTTCAGTCTCATTATTTCTTTGATATGCTTTACTGGATGATGAATTGCTGGGGTGTAGTACCACTTACAGACATGCTCTCCATGGTTATTAAAGAGGAGATAGCAGAAGAAGATACTCCTGAAAACAGAGAGCAAGCATACCGAGATATCGCTTATCTGACAGAAAATATGATTATGAGAAATCATACTCATGGAGGATATACAGCCCTTTTGGACGAATTATGGCAGACCTGTGAGGAAATGAACGCTGATATGGTAATGCTGTGGGAGCACATGTCCTGTAAGGCCCTTTCAGGTATGCACGGACTATTTGAAGAACAGGCCAGGGAACGTGGTATTCATCTGGTTTGGGTCAGCCATGATCTTTGTGACCCACGTATAGCATCGCGCCAGTATATTCGTGATCAGTTTAACCGTTACATGCGTACGGTAATGAGAGAAGAGCCGGTGGATCCTACATTGGAAGTTATTGACGATGACCATGCATGGTAAGGAGGAAAAATGATTTTACTTAAGATTTTGCTTATAATAGCTATAGTTGCAGTAGCTTTGTTTGTTTTGCTTTTCACCATTTATTTTTTCAATTTGGATATGAAGCTCATGACATACGTAGTTTACCCAATTCTGGAAAAGCATTATAATAAGATTAAGAGGAAGCAGTACCTGTAAATAGCAGTTTTGTATGACATAATGAGGAGGCAAGTATGGCAGAAGATTTTATGAGTATGGAAGATTTTGAAAGGGCAATTAACGCCGGTTGTAAAAAAATGCAGCCCGGAGATATCGTAAAGGGTACCGTAATAGGCGTCAGCGATTCGGAAGTAACAGTTGATCTGAATGCATATGCAGAGGGCATAATAAAGATTGATGAATTGAGTAATGATCCACGTTTTTCCATTAAGGGAGATATTCATGTGGGGGATGAAATCAGTGCTGTGGTACTTCGAGAGGATAGGAGCGGTAATATCCTTCTTTCTACCAAACAGGCCGATGATATTTTGGCCTGGGATAAGCTGAAGAAAATGATGGAAGAAAAGATTCCGGCTACAGTTAGAATAAGTGAAGCTACTAACGCGGGTGTAGTTACTTATCTGGAAGGAATCAGAGCATTTATCCCTTCATCAAAGCTGGCGCTACAGTTTGTAGAAGATACTTCTTCATACGTAGGTCGAAACATAAACGTAATTGTAATCAATGTGGATGAGGAGAATAAGAAGCTGGTTCTCTCTGCCAAGGATATCCTCAAGCAACAGGAAATAGAGGCTCATAACTCCCGTGTGGCCATGTTGCCGGTGGGCACAGTAGTAGAGGGGACTGTAGACAGAATAGAGTCATACGGAGCTTTTGTTACTATTGGTAAGGATCTGCAGGGGCTGGTACATGTATCCCAGATTTGTGACAAACGAATAAAGTCACCAAAGGAAGTGTTGGAACTGGGGCAGAAAGTTAACGTGAAGATTATAGATGTCAAGGATGGTAAAATATCACTTTCCATAAAAGCGGTAGATGAAAAGGAAGAGGTTGAGGAAGAAATAGAAGAGACTCCCGCAGCGACCTATACATTTGGTGATGATGAACCCACGACAATGGCTGGACTTTTTGCTAATATTAAGATTGGTAAATAGTGGCTGAACGCTAGAGAAATAAGGCATCTACAGATTGTTAAAACAGGAATTAACAATCTGCAGATGCCTTATTTTTATTAAATCGTAAGTTAACAATTCTGTTTTTTGAAGACCACCTTCGCTGCTGCCTGCAAGCGTTGATGATGTATCTGAGTAGCATCAATTTTAAGAGATGTTAGTGCAAGCTGCATGATGGGACCGGCTAAAAAGGCACAAATAAGGGTACCTATTCCTACAGGACGACCACCCAGAAGAAAGCCTATTAAGGTGACTGAAGAAAGAAGGGCTATGCTGACCGCGCCAATTGGGATTTTGGACAGGCGCTTTTTTAATCCTACCAAGAGGGTGTCTCTGGGACCGCAGCCCAGTGAAGCGAACATATAAGTGGCTTGGGTATAGCCTATGATAAAAAGGCCTATGATACACATCAAAACGCCCATAATAGGATGGGATGGTACAGGAACAATATCCAGATAGTTAAACAGGTCCACAGTCTTTCCTACTACAACTGCATCGATAAACATGGCTATGCCTATAGGCTCTCTCATGATAATATCGATAAACAATATGACGAAGGACACTATGATAGAGGCTGTACCATATTTAATACCCAGTGTGTGGGAAAGGCCCAAATTGAAGATGTCCCATGGGCTGGCGCCGATATTGGCATGAATGGTCAGGTATACACCAAAACCGTTAATAAAAAGTGATACAGCAGCTATCACCATGTTTATTAGTATTTTTTTTATTGAGTCATTCTTTTGTAAGTTTGCAAGCATTTTTTATGGCTCCTATTTGTGGTTAATCAAATCTAACAATATATTCTCTTTTGACAAGAATAACAAGTCTTTTTTGAAATATCCTTACATAAAAACCCTGCCCCACATATATGGGGCAGGGAAGAAGGTATGAGAATTAAGATGTTTACTTGATAACAAACTGGAACTCAACAGTGATATTTTTAATACCTACGAGATCGGTTGGATTAATAAGCTGTGGAGTAGCATTAGCAGCTGAGCCCATGATAGTTCTGGCATCATCAGGTGCTGTTTTTACCCAGGCGTTATAGAGATTTACACGGGTACATTTGCCGTCGTCGGATGATGTATAGCAAAGACCGTTTTGCTTAAGTTCTTTACCATCAACCAGAATCTTAGTGATATGCATTACAGCATTTGGATATAGTAGTTCGCCGTCTGCCAGGCCTACTGCTGCGAAGGTAAGGCCATCGTTACCGTTAGCGAAATCCAGGCTAACGCTGTATTTGCCGGCACCTGTGACTTCAACATTGTGAGCTGTGATACCTGCGGTATTGTCGGCAGGATTGAATACGTCACCTACACTGTAGGTGCCTGCGCCACCATTCCACATGATCCAGCAAATAGGAGTACCGGGCTCATAAGTCTCTACGCCTTCCCACATTTCAGGAGCATTTGCCAGAGCATCTGCCAGGCATTTCTTAACTTTTGCCTGATATGCGGATTCACCCATAGCTTTTTCTTCCTGATAGCCACGACCGGTGAAAACAGAGCCGTCAAATGGCTGGCGGAAAGTGCAGGTGGATCTGTTGAAAAGACCGTTTGTATCCCAAAGTACCGGACAGAAATTATAGAGGTCACAATTGTCCAGGAAATTACAGGTGTATTCAGCGGTATTTTCTTTGAGGTTTGGCTGATTGCCTTCGTAGAAAGGAAGGGCTCCGTATTCACCAATAATAACTCCATAGCCGGCATCAGTAAATTTTGTCATCTGTTTAAGAGTATCATTCATATACTGATACTCTTTTTTGATGCCCCATCTGGACTGATTTTCGGCACCGCAATAGTTCCAGGGATCATAGTAGTGAACAGATACAAGAAGCTTATTTTTAGCTGTATCCTTTGGCATTTTGTATCGATTGTCGCAGGTATCT
>JAZUFN010000215.1:0-8335 GCA_045640725.1 Lachnospiraceae bacterium | reverse complement strand
CACCTTCCAAGGGCATTATCGACCCGGTTTTCGACTATGAGGCTATAGCAAAGGCCTATGAGGCAGCAGGTGCTGACTGCATTTCCTGTCTCACAGAGCCTAAATGGTTTTTGGGATCAGACAATATTTTTACGGATATTCGGGAAAAAATAGCGACTCCCATGATTAGAAAAGATTTTACCGTATCTGAGTATCAGATATATCAGTCCAAGCTTATGGGGGCGGATGCTGTGCTTTTTATCTGTTCCCTCATGGATGAGCCTACTCTTAAGAGTTACCTGGAAATAGCAGACAGGCTGGGGCTTACGGCCTTGGTGGAGACCCACGATGAAGCTGAGATTGGCATGGCTGTATCTGCCGGTGCCAGAGTAATAGGCGTTAATAACAGAAATCTTAAGGATTTTTCCGTGGATTTTGAAAATGCCAATAGACTTAGAAGGCTGATTCCCCGGGAGTGCGTATATGTAGCGGAGTCCGGAGTAAAGGATGCTCATGATATTAAGATTTTAGCTGACTTAGGAGCAGATGCTGTTCTTATGGGAGAAGTATTAATGCGGGCAGAGGATAAGGCTGAGATGCTTAAGACTTTTAGAAAGGCAGCTCTATGACAAAACAAAAGCAGATTAAAATCTGTGGTTTGAAAAGACCTGAAGATATTGAATATGCCAATATACTAAAGCCGGATTACATAGGTTTTATTATTGATTTTCCTAAAAGTCACAGGAATCTTTCTTTTTCGGAAGCGGAGGCCCTGAGACTAAGGCTTGCGGAAGGTATTTGTCCCGTAGGCGTATTTGTAGATGAAGATATAAATATGGTGGCTCGGCTTCTCAATGATAATGTAATTGATGTGGTTCAGCTGCATGGTAATGAGGATGAGCAGTATATAGAGGCCTTGAAGACTCTCACGCATAAAACCGTGTGGAAGGCTTTTCAGGTTAAGAGTAGAGATGATGTGGAAAGAGCCAATGAATGCATGGCAGATTTCATCATACTGGATGCTGGTCAGGGGAGTGGACAGGCTTTTAATTGGGAGCTGTTATCTCTGATGAAAAGGCCCTATGGCTTGGCAGGAGGACTTGACATCAGTAATCTCTCTGAAGCACTTGATACCGAGGCTGTTTTACTTGATGTCTCCGGTGGTGTGGAGACTGATAAGAAAAAAGATTTTGAAAAAATGAAAGCCTTTGTGAAGGGTGTCAGACAGTAGCAGATAAGGAGGTAGCATGGAAGGAAAGACAGGAAGATTTGGTATACATGGTGGGCAGTATATACCTGAGACCCTTATGAATGCCGTTATAGAACTGGAAGAAGCATACAATCATTATAAAAACGATCCTGAATTTAATCGTGAGCTTAACGAGCTTTTTAATGAATACGCAGGGAGGCCCAGCCGTCTTTACTACGCTAAGAAAATGACGGAAGACCTGGGTGGAGCCAAGATTTACCTGAAGCGCGAGGATTTAAATCACACCGGCGCTCACAAAATAAATAATGTTTTAGGGCAGGCTCTTTTAGCTAAAAAGATGGGGAAGACCAGATTGATAGCAGAGACCGGCGCAGGACAGCATGGTGTAGCTACAGCTACGGCAGCGGCACTTTTGGGCATGGAATGCGTGGTATTTATGGGCAAGGAAGATACGGAGCGCCAGGCACTAAACGTTTACAGAATGAGACTTTTGGGAGCAGAGGTTATACCTGTTACCAGTGGAACAGCTACGCTTAAGGATGCTGTTTCAGAGGCTATGCGTGAGTGGACCGGCAGGATAGCTGACACCCATTACTGCCTGGGCTCTGTTATGGGACCACATCCTTTTCCCACCATTGTTCGTGATTTTCAGGCTGTTATTTCCAAGGAAATCAAAGAGCAGATTATGGAGAAAGAGGGAAGACTTCCGGATGCAGTTATTGCATGCGTAGGTGGTGGAAGTAATGCCATAGGTGCTTTTTACAACTTTATAGAGGATAAGGATGTGAGACTTATCGGCTGTGAGGCAGCGGGACGAGGCATAGATACCTTTGAGACTGCAGCTACCATTAATACCGGCAAGCTGGGCATTTTCCACGGTATGAAGTCTTATTTTTGTCAGGATGAATACGGGCAGATAGCACCTGTTTACTCTATTTCTGCAGGTTTGGATTATCCGGGTATTGGACCGGAGCATGCATGGCTTCATGATACCAAGAGGGCTGAGTATGTAGCCATTACCGATGATGAAGCTGTAAATGCCTTTGAATACTTAAGTAAAACAGAGGGAATTATCCCTGCTATTGAATCAGCTCATGCTGTGGCTCATGCTATCAAGCTGGCACCTACCATGAGTAAGGAGCAGATTATTGTTATTAATATTTCGGGACGTGGAGACAAGGATTGCGCTGCCATTGCCAGATACAGAGGGGAGGATATTCATGAGTAAGATAAGTCAGGCCTTTGAAAACAAAAAAGCCTTTATCCCTTTTGTTACCTGCGGAGATCCTGACCTGGAGACTACCAAAAAATTGGTTAAGGCCATGGAAAAAGCCGGAGCAGACCTTATAGAGCTGGGCATTCCTTTTTCCGATCCGACTGCTGAGGGGCCGGTGATTCAGGGAGCTAATATAAGAGCCCTGTCTACCGGAGTTACCACAGATAAGATTTTCGATATGGTAAAAGAGCTTCGTACTGAAGTTCAAGTACCTCTGGTCTTTATGACCTATGCAAATGTTGTTTACTCCTACGGCATTAGCCGTTTCTGTAAAAAGGCTTCCGAGGTGGGGATGAACGGCATAATTCTTCCTGATGTTCCTTTCGAGGAAAAGGAAGAATTTGCCCCTGCCTGCAGGTCCAATGGCCTGGATTTTATAAGCCTTATCGCACCTACCTCTGAGGATAGGATTGCTAAAATAGCTAAAGAGGCAGAAGGCTTTGTTTACTGTGTATCTTCTCTTGGAGTTACCGGTATGAGAAGTAATATTACTACCGATGTGGGTAAAATGGTAGAGCTGGTTAAAGAAGCCAATCCTTCTATCCCCTGTGCTATAGGCTTCGGTATTTCCGGCCCTGAACAGGCAGCCAACATGGCAAAAGTTTCCGATGGCGTTATAGTAGGCTCAGCCATCGTTAAAAAAGTGGGCTCTTTGGGAGAAAATTGTATAGATGAAGTTGCAGGCTTTGTCAAGGAAATGAAGGCTGCTATCAGCTGATTTTCTGATACTTGTTATTATTAGTGACTTCTGCTATAATGCCTTAGCATGCGTAAAGCATGCTAAGGTTTTTTCATTAATGATTTTTTTTTTTTACGAATGATATGAGATATCAAGGAGATAAAATGGTCATAAAGGCAGGAGCAAAATATCTTAAGGGTGATGGAGCATTTTACAGAAGAGTGCTGGCAGTAGCCATTCCTATGATGGTACAGAACGGCATTAACAATGTGGTATCACTTCTTGATAATGTCATGGTAGGGCGATTGGGCCAGTCACAGGTAAACGGTGTTACTATTGTCAATCAGTTCGTTTTCATATTTTTCCTCTGTATGTTTGGAGCCGTAGGCGGAGCAGGCATTTTTGGCGCTCAGTTTTATGGTCAAAGAAATTATGAGGGAGTGAGAAATACTTTCAGATTCAAGATTATAATGGCTGTTGTTATTGTGACGATAGCTATAGCGGTGATGTGGATTTTTCAGGATTCTTTGATTTCACTTTATCTCCACGATCAGGAAAAAGGAGATCCTGTAGCCACCCTTAATTATGGCAAGATTTATCTTAGTGTAATTCTTATCGGACTGGTGCCTTGTGCTGTTGAGAATTGTTATTCATCCACTCTTCGTGAATGCGGACAGACAGTGGTGCCTATGGTAGCCAGCTTTTTTGCCGTATTTTTAAATCTGATTCTGAATTATATTTTGATTTACGGTAAATTTGGTGCTCCGGCCCTGGGCATAGTAGGTGCGGCCATTGCTACCAATGTTTCCAGATATGTGCAGGCTGTTTTGGTAGTGGCGTGGACCCATTTAAACATAAAAAAAGCACCATATATGGCCGGAGTATGGAAAAGTCTTCATGTTCCAGCCAGCCTCATGAAGAAAATTATGATTATGGCTACTCCGCTTATTATCAATGAGACTCTTTGGTCCATGGGTATAGCTGCTCAAAATCAGATATATTCCTGGAGAGGCTTGGATGTGGTTACTGCCTTTTCTATTAATTCAGCCATATACAATGTATTTAATATAGCTTTTATGGCTTTGGGTAATTCAGTGGGTATCATAGTAGGCCAGCTTTTGGGAGTGGGGAAGATGAGTGAAGCCAAGGATACGGCCTATCGTATTATTTGTTTTTCAGCAGAAGTAGCCACTGTGATAGGGATCCTGCAGTTTTTCACGGCACCTTTATTCCCGCAGTTTTATGAGGTTAGTGATGAAGCGCGCAGTCTGGCTACCAGTATAATGCAGGTAGCAGCGGTACTTATGCCCATTGCAGGTATACTTCATGCTACTTATTTCACCATCAGATCCGGAGGAAAGACTTTTGTTACCTTCTTATTTGATTCGGTATTTCTTTGGGTGGTGGCGGTACCGGTAGGATTTTTACTCACCAAGTTCACAGGCATGAATATTGTGCTGATCTATTTTATAGTGGGCATGTGTGATTTGATTAAAATTATTGTGGGTTCATTTATCCTTAGAAGTGGTGTTTGGATGAACAATGTGGTAAATGAAAAGTGAAATAATATGTGCGAAATAAATCAGCTTATTTCGCACTTTTTTTTATGATTTATTTATAAAACTTGCTAAAATGTGTATTCCATTTTTTTTATAAATACTTTATAATTGGAATATCGGTTATGAAAAAATACAATTATCGAGAGGAGATATACTATGGGACTTATTAAAGCACTTGGCGGTGCAGTAGGCTCTGCACTGGGCGATCAGTGGAAAGAGTACTTTTACTGCGAGGCACTGGATCAGAATACTCTTATGACTAAGGGTATCAAAAAGACTTCAGGTCGTTCCAGCAATACAAAGGGATCAGATAATGTTATTTCTACAGGTTCTGTTATTTCTGTAGCAGACGGACAGGCTATGCTTATCGTTGAGCAGGGTAAGGTAGTGGAGTATTGTGACGTTCCCGGTGAATTTACATATGATGCTTCTACTGAGCCTACTATTATGGCAGGTCTTAACGGAGCCAATATTAAGGGTGTTTTCGCTACTATAGGTAAGCGTTTCACCTTCGGTGGAGAGACACCAAAGGATCAGAGAGTATACTACATCAATACAAAGGAATTACCCGGTAATAAGTATGGAACAGTATCCCCTATTCCGATTCATTTGGTAGATACCAATGCCAGAATCGATATGGATATCGATATCAGATGTAACGGTGAGTATAGCTTTAAGATTACCAATCCTATTCTTTTCTATACAAATGTAGCCGGCAATGTATCCGGTGATTATATGAGAAGCAATCTCGAGAGTCAGATGAAGACTGAGCTTCTTACCGGTCTTCAGCCTGCACTTGGCAAATTCTCTGAAGCAGGTGTTCGTTATACTGCATTTGCAGCACACACCATGGAGATTGCTGATGAGCTGAATGAAGTACTTTCCAGCAAGTGGAGAGACCTTCGTGGTATCGAAGTAGTTGCTTTTGGTATTTCTTCCATCAGACCTACAGACGAGGATGCAGAGAGAATCAAGACCCTTCAGCAGGATGCTACTCTTATGGATCCAAGCCGTGCAGCAGCTCACCTGGTAAGTGGTCAGGTTTCTGCTATGAACAAGGCTGCTTCCAATGAGGCAGGTGCCATGACAGGCTTTATGGGCATGGGTATGGCCGGCCAGATGGGCGGCATGAATGCAGCAAATCTTTTCGCTATGGGAGCTCAGCAGCAGGCTGCAGCGCCTCAGGCAACAGCTGCAGCAGATACCTGGAAGTGTGCTTGCGGTACTGTGGTTAGTGGCAATTTCTGCCCTGAGTGTGGTGCCAGAAAGCCTGCCAGCGAGGGTTGGAAGTGTACTTGCGGTACAGTAAATAAGGGCAAATTCTGTACAGAATGCGGCGCTAAGAAGCCTGCAGCAGCAGTTCAGTGGAAATGCGATAAGTGTGGTTGGGAGCCTGAAAAGGGTGCTAACCCTCCTAAGTTCTGTCCTGAATGCGGTGATCCATTCGACAACAACGACATTGTAGGCTAATATTATATCAATCCAATATGTAGGACAAAAATTATGGGGCTCGAGGAAGAGATTCCTCGGGCCCTTTTAATAATTATAAAGGAGTTAAATTATGGCAGAAGAAAAACTTGCAATGAGATCTGAGGTGCCTGTAGAGGAGACCTGGGACCTGACACTTTTGTACAAAACAGAAGAGGATATGTACAAAGACTTGGAGGCTATGAAAACTATTGCTTCCGACCTGGTAAAAAATTATAAGGGAAAGCTGGACAATGCCAAGGCTGTAAATGATTGCCTTGATCTTTACCGTGAATTTCTGAAAAAAGAGGGGCTTGTAGGCACATATGTATCTCTTTCTGCAGATGTCGATCATAATACGGGTTCTCTTCAGGAGAGACTGGGCAGAGTAGAGTATGAAATTATATCCATGATTGCGGAGCTTTCTTTCATTAAGTCAGAGATTACACTTTGCGATGAAAAGATTTTAGCTGAGGCTTCTGCGAGTACCAGTGCCAACAAGGGATATCTTGAGGATATTATCAGAGATAAAAAGTATATGCTGTCTCCTGAGACAGAGAAGGCTTTGGCTGCTCTTTCCAATACTCTTCGCGGAGGCTATTCTGTATACAATACAGCTAAGCTTGCTGACATGAAATTTGATGATTTTGAAGCTGACGGTAAAAAGTATCCTTTAGGCTATTCTCTTTTTGAAGATAATTATGAATATGAGAAAAATACAGCTGTTCGTCGTGCTGCCTTTGAAGCATTTTCCAAGAAGCTTCGTCAGTATGAAAATGTAACAGCTGAAGCTTATAACCACTGTGTTACTACAGAAAAGACCATGGCTACCCTTAGGGGCTATGAGTCAGTATTTGATTACCTTCTTTATGATCAGAAGGTTACCAGAGAGATGTATGACAGACAGATCGACATTATCACTGAGAAGCTGGCACCTCATATGAGAAAATACGCAAAGCTTTTACAGCGCATTCATAAGCTGCCGGAAATGAAGTTCTCAGATCTTAAGCTGACAGTTGATCCTGATTATGCGCCTGCGGTTTCCATGGCAGAGGCTAAAAAGTACTGTATGGAGGGCCTTTCCATACTGGGACCTGAATATGTGGCTATGGTAGAAGAGGCTTTTGATAATCGTTGGTTTGATTATGCCAACAATCAGGGCAAGTGCACAGGCGGATATTGCAGTAGTCCTTACGGAGCAGGCAATTCTTACATTCTGCTTTCTTTCAATCAGAGAATGTCTGATGTATTTACCATGGCTCATGAGCTGGGACATGCCGGTCATTTCAGAGCCTGCAATAATGCTCAGTCCATTTTTGACACAAATGTATCCACTTACTTTGTAGAGAGCCCATCTACCATGAATGAGCTGCTTATGGTACATCATCTTTTAAAGACCAGCGATGATAAGAGATTTAAGCGTTTTGTTTTGGCCAATATGGTAAGCAATACCTATTATCACAATTTCGTTACACATCTTCTGGAAGCTGCTTACCAGAGAGAGGTATACAAAATCGTAGATCAGGGTGGTACTGTTACTGCAGAGACTTTGAATGGCTTAAAGAGAGGAGTACTGGAGAAATTCTGGGGTGATGCAGTAGATATTTGTGATGGTGCAGAGCTTACCTGGATGAGACAGCCTCACTATTATATGGGACTGTACTCATATACCTATTCAGCCGGACTTACTATAGCTACAGAGGCATGCGCTCGTATAGAGCGTGAAGGCGCTCCCGCTGTAGCAGACTGGAAAGAAGCTTTGAAGGCAGGATCAACACTTACACCTATGGAATTTGCCCGTAAGGCAGGAGTGGATATTTCCACAGATGCAGCTCTTCTTCATACAGTAGAGACTATTGGCAGCTACATAGATGAGATTATCAGACTTACCGACGAGCTGGGTTGATTTCATAAGGCTTGTCCATAATATATAATTGATTTTTTAAGGGATTTGGGGTAAAATCTTTAGTTAGGTTTAGGGACCAAATCCCTTTTAATTTTTAAGAAAGTAAGGTAATTACAATGACACAATCAAGAACACATAATTGTAATGAACTTCGCCTTCAGCATGTAGGCGAGACTGTTACTCTTGTGGGATGGTATGAGAACATCCGTAAAGTCAGCAAAAACCTTGGCTTCCTGGTAATTCGTGATTTCTACGGCAC
>JAZUFN010000214.1:0-3054 GCA_045640725.1 Lachnospiraceae bacterium | reverse complement strand
TGGCAATCTGAGCAATGCATTGGAGCTTAGAGACAGTCTGGAAATGTCCGGAGCCATTTTCTCTACTACCAGCGATACTGAGACCATAGCATATGTAATAACAAGAAAAAGAATAGAATGCGGAAGCATTGAAGAAGCAGTGAGCAAAGCCATTCCTGAGCTGGATGGCGCCTACTCACTTGTTCTTATGTCTTCCACCAAGCTGATTGCAGTACGAGACCCCAGAGGCTTCAGGCCTCTTTGCTACGGCGTGACAGAGGACGGAGCCTATGTGGTGGCATCAGAGAGCTGTGCATTAAGAGCTGTGGGAGCAGAGTTTGTGCGAGATATAGAGCCGGGCGAAATCCTGATTTTTTCGGAAAAAGGCCTGGAGTCCCGGACAGAACATTGTAAAAAGGCGAAAAAGACTACCTGTATTTTTGAGTATATTTATTTTGCAAGACCTGATTCTGAGATTGACAGGGTATCAGTACATGAGGCCCGAGTAAAGGCCGGTGAAATACTGGCAGAAAGACACCCGGTGGATGCAGATGTAGTAATAGGTGTGCCGGATTCAGGACTGGACGCTGCCTTGGGCTACTCTAAAAAGTCAGGTATTCCTTATGATATAGGCCTTATTAAGAATAAGTATATTGGTCGTACCTTTATTTCTCCCGGTGGAGATCAAAGATTTGACCAGGTAAAGATAAAGCTTAGCCCTGTGAAAAGCGTTATAGCGGGTAAAAAGGTAGTTATTATCGATGACTCCATAGTAAGAGGTACTACCAGTAAGCGCCTTATTAAGCTGCTTAGAGATGCCGGAGCAAAAGAAATTCATTTAAGAATATCTGCACCGCCTTTCCTGCATCCCTGCTATTATGGGACAGATATTGACTCTGAAGAAAATTTAATTGCCAATCATCATAGTATTCCTGAGATTGCAGAGATACTGGGAGCAGACTCACTGGGCTTTTTACCAATAGAAGATCTGCCCAAACTTACCAATGGTGACAGTGGAATATGTGCAGCCTGCTTTAATGGCGCATATCCTACCAGCGTGCCCAAGGATTCCGGTAAGGATCGTTTTGAAGGAAAAGTGAAAAAGAAAGTTAAATAGTACAAAAAGCATGGAAATATATGGAGGCATATTATGACAAAGCACATTTTTGTAACAGGTGGTGTAGTCTCAGGACTTGGAAAAGGTATTACGGCAGCTTCTTTGGGAAGACTTCTCAAGGAAAGAGGCATCAAGGTAGCTTCTCAGAAGCTGGATCCTTATATGAATGTTGACCCCGGTACCATGAGCCCTTACCAGCATGGTGAGGTTTTTGTTACAGATGACGGAGCGGAGACCGACCTGGACCTGGGCCATTATGAGCGTTTTATCAACGAGAATCTTAATAAGTACTCCAATCTTACCAGTGGTAAGGTTTACTGGAATGTACTGAACAGAGAGCGTCAGGGCGGCTATCTGGGCCAGACAGTACAGGTTATTCCTCATATTACAGAAGAAATTAAGCGTTTTATTTACATGGGAGCAGAGACTTCCGGAGCAGATGTGCTTATCACTGAAATAGGCGGCACTACCGGCGATATCGAAAGCCAGCCTTTTTTGGAGGCTATCAGACAGGTAGCTATTGAAAAGGGCAGAGAAAACTGCTGCTTTATCCATGTGACTCTTGTGCCCTGGCTTTCCGGCTCAGATGAGCACAAGTCAAAGCCTACTCAGCACTCAGTAAAAGAGCTTCAGTCCCATGGTATTTTCCCTGATATTATAGTTTGCCGAGTTGACAGACCTTTGGAGCCGGGTATCATTTCCAAGATTTCCCTTTTCTGTAATGTGCCTAAGGACTGTGTTATAGAAAACAGTACAGTATCCTGTCTCTATGAGGCGCCTCTTATGCTTCACAGAAATGGTCTGGACAATGTAGTAGTGCGCAGACTGGGCTTAGGCGGTGGTGAGCCTGATATATCCAAGTGGGAAAAGATGGTGGAGGGAGCATTAAGCCTTACCAATACTGTTCATATAGCTATTGTAGGTAAGTACGTGGCTCTTCATGACGCTTACCTTTCCGTAAAAGAAGCACTTATCCATGGTGGTTTTGCCAATGATGCAAAAGTAGAAATCGAGTGGATCGATAGTGAAGAGATATGTGCGGAAAATGTAGATAAAAGATTGGCAGGCCTGGATGGTATTCTGGTACCCGGTGGTTTTGGTGACCGTGGCATCGAGGGCAAAATCCTGGCTTGTAAGTATGCAAGAGAAAATAATATTCCATATTTTGGTATCTGTCTGGGTATGCAGATTGCAGTTATTGAGTATTCCAGAAGTGTTTTAGGCTATGCAGATGCCAATTCCGGTGAGTTCACACCTGAGGGCAAGCACAATGTTATAGACCTTATGGAAGAGCAGATGGCTGTTTTACGTAAGGGAGGAACCATGAGGCTTGGTGCATATCCTTGCAGTATCAGACTTGCCACAAAGCTTTTTTCGGCGTATAATGAGACAAATATATCTGAGCGTCACAGACACAGATATGAGTTTAATAATGCATATAGAGAAGAGCTTGTTGCAGCAGGGCTTACAGTAAGTGGTACATCACCTGATGATGCTATTGTAGAAGCAGTAGAAGTTTCTACCAACCATTTTCATGTAGGAGTTCAGTTCCATCCTGAATTCAAGAGCAGACCCAATAAGCCACATCCTCTTTTCGCAGCATTTGTAAAAGCAAGCTTGGAAAAGAGTCTTGAGAAATAGTCAGGAGAAAAAGGAATGGCAGAAAAAAGACAGGTGAAAATCCTCTTAGAGGACGGAACGGAGTACGTAGGCTATGGCTTTGGAGCACCCACGGAAAAGTTTGTAGAGCTGGTATTTAATACTTCCATGGTAGGCTATCAGGAGATTTTATCGGATCCCTCCTATACCGATCAGGCAGTGGTTATGACTTATCCCCTTATTGGTAATTACGGTATGGCTGCAGATGACTATGAGTCCCAGGTGCTGGGCATTTCAGGGCTTATTGTCAGAGAGTACTGTGATCATCCTTCCAATTTCAGATGCGCAGAAGAGCTGGA
>JAZUFN010000213.1:0-8171 GCA_045640725.1 Lachnospiraceae bacterium | reverse complement strand
TATCCATGGTAAAAATGAAAGAAAAAACGATGAGATTTCCTGCAAGTCGCATATAGTATGCGGTTCTTCCAATAAAGAAGTTGTGAAGCTTTCAGATATTATTGTTCTGGCTATCAAGCCTCAGGTCTATGATGAGGTATTTGCAGAGATTCAGGAAACAGTAGTAGCCTCCGCTGTCAAAAAGATTTTTATCTCTCTGGCTCCAGGCCGTACCATCGCTTCCATAGAGGAAGTTTTCCGGGGTAATGTAAATGTAGTACGTGCCATGCCCAATACTCCTGCCCAGATAAAGCAGGGCATGACAGCTCTGGCCTTTTCCGATAGCTTTGATGCTAAAAAAGATGACGTGCTGAAGCTCTTTGCCTGTGTAGGTAAGACTGTATGTATGCCTGAGCGTCTTATAGACTCTGCCATAGTAGCATCAGGCTCCTCACCTGCCTTTGTATATATGTTTATCGAAGCTCTGGCAGATGGAGCAGTAAAATACGGCATCCCCAGAGAGCAGGCTATACAGATGGCCGCTCAGACAGTACTGGGCTCAGCCAAGATGGTGCTGGAGTCTCAGGAGCATCCGGCTATCCTTAAGGACAAGGTATGTTCCCCCGGTGGCACTACTATATGCGGTGTCGCTGCACTGGAGGAGCACGGCTTCAGAAATGCTATCATTAAGGCCTGTGACGCCACCTATGAAAAAGCAAATGCCTTAAAGAAATAAGAGGTCTATAGCCATGGAAAGTCCCCGCATCAAGGGAAAAGAATTGATAAAAAAAGGTTCTATCGTAGAATATTATTCGTTGGATATGGAGATGCCCGGCGGCCATCAGGCCAAATGGGATTTTGTCAGCCATAAAGGAGCTGCCGCTATCATCTGCCCTGATGAAAGGGGCTATATCTATATGGTAGAACAGTATCGCCCGGGTACAGACTCCATCACTCTGGAGATACCTGCCGGCTGTATAAATGAAGGGGAAGACAGGAAAACAGCTGCCATGAGAGAGCTGGAAGAAGAAGTGGGTATGAGATGCAGTGATGCACAGCTTCTTTTTACCTATTACGGGATACCGGCCTACGATAATGAATGTGTAGAGGTCTATGTGGCAGAGGGTATAAGCCCCGGTCATCAGCATTTGGATGAAGATGAAGATATTTTAGTCAGGACATACTCTTTAGAAGAGCTTACAGATATGATTTTTAGTGGCGCTATAGTCGATGGGAAGACTATTGCAGGGATTCTGGCCTATAAAGAGTGGTTAAAAAGAAAAGGAAATTAATAAAAAGAATAAGGAGATATATGACTTATGAGAATGTATGATTTGATCACCAAGAAAAAGCATGGTGAAGAGCTCACAAAAGAAGAGATTAAATTTATTATTGACGGATATACTGAGGGCAGCATTCCTGATTATCAGATGTCCTCTTTCCTGATGGCTGTTTATTTTCAGGGTATGACAGACCGTGAGACTGTGGACATGACCAATGCCATGATCGATACAGGTGACAGACTGGATCTGTCTGCCATAAATGGTGTAAAGGCTGACAAGCATTCCACCGGTGGTGTGGGAGATAAGACCAGCCTTATCATCGGGCCCATGGTAGCAGCTCTGGGTGTACCTGTAGCTAAGATGAGCGGTCGTGGGCTGGGCCATACCGGCGGTACTATAGACAAGCTGGAGAGCTTCAAGGGCTTTTCAGTATCCCTTACCGATGAGCAGTTTATTAATAATGTAAATAAAATAGGTCTGGCTATCATGGGTCAGACTGCCAATCTGGTACCTGCAGATAAAAAGATTTATGCTCTTCGTGACGTTACAGCCACAGTAGACAATATGTCCCTCATAGCCGCATCTATCATGAGTAAGAAAATAGCTGCCGGCTCTGATGTTATTGTTTTGGATGTTAAGGTAGGCTCCGGTGCATTCATGAAGACTCTTAAGGATGCGAAAGAACTGGCAGAGACCATGGTTCGTCTGGGTGAAGGCTGCGGTCGTAAGACATACGCTGTACTTTCTGATATGAGCCAGCCTCTGGGTGAGTATGTAGGAAATGCTCTGGAGGCCTATGAGGCCATAGAAGCCCTTAAGGGACGTGGACCTGAGGATTTGATGGAGGCCTGCATGACACTGGCTTCTTACATGCTTATAGGCGCAGGTAAAGCCAAGGATGCAGCAGAAGCACAGAGACTTTTGCAGGGCACCATCAATAGCGGTTCTGCTTTAAAGAAGCTGGAAGAGTTCGTGGCGGCTCAGGGTGGAGATGCTTCTGTCATCGAGAAAAACGGCAAATTTTCCCATACGGAATTCTGCGAAGATATTATTTCCACTACAGAAGGCTATGTATCAGAAATCATTACAGATGAGATAGGTATGACCAGCCTGATACTGGGTGGCGGTCGAGAGACTAAGGAGTCTGATATCGACCTTTCCGTTGGTATTAAGATTCTTAAGAAGGTAGGCGACTACGTATCCAAGGGTGATCCTATCGCCAGACTCTACGCTAATGATTTGGAGAAGCTCAAGGTAGCTTCAGCCCGCCTGCAGGCAGCATATATCTACTCTGATAAAAAGGTAGAAAAGCCTAAGCATGTTTTGGGCATTATTACAAAGGACGAGACAATAATTTATTAATTTATGGATTGGTATTATATTGTATTAATAGTGCTTCTTATTCTTTTCGTATTGTTTACTCTCTACGAGATATATGAGCACAAGATTATTGATTTTCACCACGAGGATATCCCTATGGGCCTTGGTAAAAGAGCTGTAGTGATTTCCGACCTGCATGATAATCCTGTATCTGAATCCACTTATAAAAAAATAGCTGAGCAGAAGCCGGATTATATATTCATTACAGGTGATGTTATCAACAGAAAATCAAAGAACTATGAAAAGGGACTGACGGTCCTACACAGACTGGCTGAGATTGCAGATATTTACTACTGTTTGGGCAATCACGAAATGGACTATAGGACTCAGCACCCCTTATCATGGAAGGAGTATACAGGATCTTTTCCGGCCAATTGCTACCTTTTGGAAAATGCTGAAAAGGAAGCAGATGGTCTTATCATCCATGGCTTTAGTCTGGATGGAAGATTCTATAAAAAATTCCGTTTTTACAATACTGAGCACGAAGATTTGTCCTACTATAAAGATAAGCAGACAGATAAGCCCCGTATAGTACTGGCTCACAATCCGGACTATGTGGACATGTATGTGCGTGCTCTTCATCCCGGTCTTATTATTTCCGGCCATTGCCATGGCGGTTTGATCAGACTTATGAATGGTGAGGGATTGATTTTTTCCAATCCTTTTGGCCCCAGACGTGCCGCCGGCATGTATTCCGTAAAAGGCAGTCAGCTGCTGGTACATCGAGGCCAGGGCTCCCACACCATTCCCCTTCGTATTCATGACAGATGCGAAGTCATTATTATTGATATTTAAAGGATACTGGACATGGCAGCAATACCTGTGAAGCTGGAAGCATTTGAAGGCCCTCTGGACCTGCTTCTGCATCTGATAGATGTAAACAAAGTTAATATTTATGATATCCCTATAGCAGAGATTACAGACCAATATCTGGATGCCATAAAAGGCATAGAAGAGAAGGATATGGACACCATGAGTGAATTTTTAGTTATGGCTTCCACCCTCCTTCGTCTAAAGTCTGATATGCTCTTACCTAAGGAAATAGATGAAGAGACCGGTGAGGAAATAGACCCTCGTGCAGAGCTGGTAGAGAGACTCTTAGAGTACAAGATGTACAAGTACACCAGTCTGGAGCTCAAAGATATGCAGCTGGATGCTGACAGAATGCTTTTCAGAAAGTCCAATCTGCCACCTGAGGTACTGAATTACCATGAGGAAGTGCCGGTATCGGATCTTTTAAATGATATTACCCTGAAGAAGCTTAATGATATTTTTGACGCTGTTATGAAAAAGCGTGAGGACAAGGTAGACCCTATCCGAAGCAAATTCGGAAAGATTGAAAAAGAGGAGGTCAGCTTGTCCAGAAAAATGTATCATGTACAGGAGTACGGCATTCTGCACCGTAAGTTTTCATTTAAGACTCTTTTGGAATCACAGCATGACAAAATGGATGTTATCGTTACCTTCCTATGTATCCTGGAGCTGATGAAGATGGGTAGAATGAATATCACCCAGCAGGATATTTTTGAGGATATCGAGATAGAGTATACAGCTACAGACATTGTAGACTTTGATGAGACTAATTCTTTCGGATTATAAGGGGATTTTTACATAAATGGACGAAATAAAAGCATTAGAGGCAAAAATTGAGGCAATTCTTTTTACCATGGGTGAGGCTGTGGAAGCTGAGCGTATAGCTATAGCTCTGGAGCAGGATACGGATACCGTAAGAAATATAATTCGCGATATGGCGCTGAACTACAAAGAAGCTGATCGTGGTATCCAGATCATAGAGCTCAACGATTCTTTCCAGCTCTGTACCAAGCCTGATATGTATGAATACATTATCAGAGTAGCCCATGCTCCCAAAAAGCCTGTACTTACGGATGTTTTGCTGGAGACACTTTCCATAATCGCTTACAAGCAGCCTATTACCAGGACTGAAATATCAGCTATCCGCGGCGTCAACTGTGATCATGCCGTAAGCAAGCTGGTAGAATTCAATCTGGCTACCGAGCTGGGCCGTATGGATGCTCCCGGACGTCCTATAGCATTTGGTACCACTGAGGAATTCCTCCGTCACTTCGGTCTTTCCAGCCTGTCCGACCTGCCTATTGTCAATCCCGAAAAGCTGGAAGACTTTAAGATAGAGGTACAGCAGGAACTGCAGTTAACATTGGATATCTAATTTTTTCAAATTGATTTAAGGGAAA
The DNA here is from genome assembly GCA_045640725.1 of Lachnospiraceae bacterium. Classification (GTDB taxonomy): domain Bacteria; phylum Bacillota; class Clostridia; order Lachnospirales; family Lachnospiraceae; genus RGIG3528. The sequence continues at coordinate 3,316 of JAZUFN010000213.1, read as the reverse complement.
AAAATGATTCATCTTTCAAAGCAAAAAATCAGAGATTTAGCAGCAGATGAGATGTCCTACAATAAGGGCGTCACTTATTTCAATAATGGACACATACAGACAGCCTCATACTCCAAGCAGAGCAACAAATATCGCTTTGTCATAAAGGGAGCCAGCAGCTATATTGTTAATATCAATGAGCTTAATGACGGTATGTTTGACTACACCTGCACCTGTCCCGGCAGCAAGCTGGAAAAAGGTGCCTGTAAGCATGTTGTATGCTCTTTATGCATGCTTTTTAAGCGTCAGGAGAAGCAGGAGGGTAATCTGCCCAAGAGTAGCGAAGAGAAGCGCATATACAATGTTTTAGACTATTTTGACAATCAGAATTCATTATCCCTGACAGGGGATGTTTTCCATATAGAGCCGGTAATCACTCTGCCTGAAATGCTGAAAAATGCTTCAGGTAAAGCAGCTATTTCCATAAAAGTGGGCTCCAACCGCTTGTACAAGGTACAGAATCTGAAAAAATTTCTGGACTCTTTTGTAAAGCAGGAGCCAATTGTGCTGGGAAAAGACTTCCATTTTATCTATGGAGAAAGTGCTTTTGATAAAGATTCCAAAATGTTTTTGGACTATCTTTTAGGTATTTTTGATGTATCTGAGCTGACTGCCGGCAAGGATGGTAACGAGATTTTCTCCCGTAGCCAGATGATTATCTCCAAATTCCTTTTTATAAAGCTCTTGAAGCAGATAGGTAATTTGAATTGTACTCTGGAGCTCTACGGAAATACCTACAGCGATGTAAAATGTGTGACCCAGAATCCCAATATTGAATTTGATCTGATTGATTTTAATGATTCTGTTATTCTGGACTATAAGGACAAAGAGCCCGTGATTCCTGTAACGGAAAATGGTGAGATTCTTTACAGAGACGGCTTTTTATATACTCCAGACAAGGTATTTTTACGGAATTTCCTTCCTTTTTTCAACAATCTGGGCGGTGACAGGTCTCCTCTGGTTTTCGAAGGAAAGTACAAGCAGCGTTTTTTGGAAAATGTGCTGCCTAAGCTCCATGAGACCATGGAAATCACCATCCCTGAAGAGCTGTCCGATAAGTATATTTCTCCGGAGCTCAAAGCCGAGATTTATTTTGACAAATACAATAATTATATAAAGGCTGAGCTTATTTTTACCTATGGTGACTATAAATTCAACTCCTTTGAGAGCCCCAACAGTGCTCCTTTCATTATCCTCCGTAATAAGGATAAGGAAAGAAAGATGGCAGAGATACTGGAGGCTCACGGCTTCGATGCTTTTTCAGGCTTCTATCTGCTGAGGGCTGACAACGGCATCTATGATTTCATTACAGTGGGTGTAGATGAGCTTAAGGAATATGCCGATCTTTTCTACTCTGAAGACTTTAAGAAGCTTAAGAATAACCAGAACAGAAGATTCAGCATAGGCTTAAATGTATCTAAAGAAAGCGATCTCCTGGACCTGACTCTTTCCTATGGTGAGATCTCCAAAGAGGAAATGAAGCAGATTTTCAGAGCTTACCGACTCAAAAAGAAGTTTTATCGTCTGTCTGATGGCTCCTTTATTGACCTTCAGTCAGAGGAATTCCATGAGCTTAATGATATCCTGGATGATTTTTCCATATCTGCCAAAGATATCGAGAAAAAGGATAATCTCAGTATATCCAAGGGTCTGGCCATTTTTGCAGACAGGGTATTTGACGAAGGACGTTTTATCGTCAATAAAAATGAAGAATTCAAGTCTCTGGTATCCAATATCCTGGAAGGTGAAAAAGAAGAGTATGAGCTGCCAAAGGGCATTACTGCTGAGCTTCGTTCCTATCAGGTAAATGGTTATAAGTGGCTGATGAATCTGGCAGATAACGGTCTGGGTGGCATACTGGCTGATGATATGGGTCTGGGTAAGACTCTGCAGAGTATAGTATATATTACCGAGATGAAGAGACGTGAGCCTGATGCTCAGTTCCTTATAGTTTGTCCTACTTCTGTAGTATACAACTGGATGGATGAATTTGAGACTTTTTCGCCCAAGCTTAAGTGCCGTATTATCGAGGGCTTACCTCAGGACAGAGAAGCTCTTATAAAGAACAGCATAGGTTTTGATGTACTTATTACTTCTTATCCACTGGTAAGACGTGATTATGCAGCCTACGAAGGCAAGGTATTCAATACCATTATTCTGGATGAGGCACAGTTCATTAAAAACGCTGCCTCTGTAAATGCCAAGACTGTAAAGGCTCTGGAGTCCAAGCATAGATTCGCTTTGACAGGTACTCCTATCGAGAACAGCCTGTCTGAGCTGTGGTCCATTTTTGACTTTATAATGCCTTTCTATCTGCTTTCCTATACTAAGTTTATTACCAAGTATGAAAAGCCTATTTCCAAGGGTGACGACAGTATTAAGGCAGTATTAAACAAACGCATACAGCCCTTTGTAATGCGTCGTATGAAGTCTGATGTTCTACTGGAGCTGCCTGAAAAAATAGAAGAAAAGATGACTGCCGAGCTGACTGCTGAGCAGAAGAGCATCTACGTATCATACCTGGAGAGCGTAAAGGGCGATCTGAGGGCCGAGCTTATGAGCGAGGGCATCAATGCTTCACGTTTCCAGATACTGGCTGCCCTTACCAGACTCCGTCAGATATGCTGCCATCCGGCTACTTTCCTGGACAATTACGATGGTACTTCAGGCAAGATGGAGCTTTTCCTGGAGCTCTTACCCAATCTCATCGAAAATGGCCATCGAGTGCTGGTATTTTCCCAGTTCACCAGCATGCTGGATATAATTAAAAGTGAGCTGGATAAAAGAGGCTACACCTATTTCTACCTGGATGGAGCTACAAAAAATACAGAGCGTGTGGAATACGTAAAGGCCTTTAATTCAGGCGAACGCAATATGTTTCTTATTTCCCTTAAGGCCGGTGGTACAGGGCTTAATCTCACAGGTGCTGACACCGTCATTCACTTTGACCCCTGGTGGAATCCGGCTGTAGAGAATCAGGCTACAGACAGAGCCCACAGAATAGGTCAGGAAAATGTTGTGGAAGTCATAAAGCTGATTACCAAAGGTACTATAGAAGAAAAAATATACAAGCTTCAAAATAAAAAGAAGGAGCTGTCAGATTCAGTTATCTCTACCAAGGAAGTATTTATTAATTCCTTGTCTAAAGAAGAGATAATGGAGCTGTTCTCCTTAGATTAAAAATGATGGAGGCGTCGCAAAACGCCTCCATCTTATTTTTTACTTATTTCTTCTTTTTACAATGGCAGGAAGGAAAGCAAAGATAACTGCTACTACA
>JAZUFN010000212.1:0-13830 GCA_045640725.1 Lachnospiraceae bacterium | reverse complement strand
CTTCATGGTATCGTATCTATGCTGGTCCGCTGTATACATAATTACTCTTCTCTCCTTTTATTCTCCCTGAGGACTTGAGAAGTCAAGCTATTATGCCCTTCTGCTATCCTTTTTCTCATAGAAGCCATAAGCTCCCTTGCCATTGTTCTTGATACGGTACAGAGTGCTGTCAGCCATTTCCACCAGCTCCACCACATCGTCAGCCTTACTGCTGTCACTCACAATACCGATAGAAAGAGTCATATTTTCACCCAAAGGCTTTAATACCGTTGATGCTATACCAAGCAGAGCCTCCGCCTTTTTCCCGGCAACATTTTTACTGGTAGTACCCTTTACGAAAAATACAAATTCATCTCCTCCGTAACGGCCTACAATATCCTTATCTCGGAAAAGTGATTTCATTCCCTCTGCCAGACCGCACAGGGCCTGATCACCAATCACATGACCATGAGTATCGTTGATTGCCTTGAAATTGTCAATATCTACAATGGCAAAAATACCCTTTTCGCCATTTTCCATGCTTTCCTGTATTTTTTTCAGGGAAGTATTATGATTGTAAAGACCTGTCATCAAATCTTTGCCGGAGTCCTCCTTGTAGGCGGCTACCTGCTCAATCATATTCTTTTCCCTCTGTAATGCTCCTTGTTTATAGTGGTTCATGTCCGTCATGGCCACATTATATTTCCCCACGCCTTTTTCATCAATGATAAAGACGCCGGCATCATACATCCACTGAACATTACCTTCTGCATCCACCACTCTGTATTCGCAGTAATAGTTTCTGCCGGCTTTCATCTGCTCTGCTCTGTCAGCCAGCACTCTGGCTCTGTCGTCAGGATAGATAAACTCAAGGAAGGAATTGTTGTAAGTCTTTCTGAACTCCTCTTCATTATTAAAGCCCAGCAGTCTCACCATTCCCTTACCTACAAATTCAAATTTTTCTTCGCCGTCTGCCACGTATCTGAAGGTTCCTACCGGAAGATTTTCCAGGTAACTTTCATGGATATCTTCATCCAACTGTTCAGCTCGGCCCATTACCTTCAATAAAGTGCCATCCTCATCACAAAAGGCAGAAAAATGATACTTCGCATGACAGTAAATGCCCTCACTGGTAATGGATCTGGCACTGACAGAAACATGGTCATTTGGTCCTTTAATGCTTTGGATAGCTTCAATATAGCGATCCACATCATCTAAATGAACCCAGTTCCTTTCTTTTAGTTTACTTATGTATTCTGTAGTGGAGCGCTCATGATAGTCTCCTTCATCTGTCCTTACCGATATGGTCATCTCATCGCTGTTAGGATCATATTCATACAGTACAATACCCGGTACCTCAAGGATAACCTGCAGTTTTTTCTCAAAACGTCTTTTCTCCAGCTGCGCCTTTTCCAAACGAGCCATTTTACGCCGGGTTTTTACTTTCTCGGTAATATCCGCAATCTCGCAGAAGAAAAGATCGGCGTTATCACGGCGTTCAACGTATCGCATCTTAACATCCACGTACTTTTTCATGCTTACAGAGAATAATTCGCCTACAGCGATTCCATCCTCTCTCGCTTCTTCTATCATCCTTCGAATCTGTCTTCTGGTATTCTCGGTGAAAACACTGAAAAGTTCGTTTCTATGCTTTTCTACCTGCTCCCTGCTTCTTTCCAGCTCTGCAATAAAGCTGTCATTTACTACTACAGCCTGCATGTTTTTACCATCGAACTCCACAAGGGCTGCTGCCCCCATACAGTTGTTGAAAATGAAATAGCCGGAGCTGGTTCTGTCAAACAGCTCGTCAACATTAAAATCAAAGTTGCCCCTGTTCATGCGACGCAGGTCATAGGTAGTGCTTTCCATCAGCATCTTTTCAAACTTTTCCACAGGAATAGGCTTGGAGAACAAAAAGCCCTGTGCCATGAGGCAGCCGATATTTTTTAAGAATTCCACCTGGTCTGCAGTCTCCACACCCTCTGCAATAACTTTCATATCCAGAGTATGCGCCATTTTAACAACCGCATTTATAATATTACCGCTACGTTTGTTTTCTTCCGTATCTTTAAGAAATCCCATATCAAGCTTCAGGACGTCTACATACAGGTCATGAAGCAGATTGAGAGAGGAGAACCCGGAACCAAAATCATCCATCTCCACATGAAAACCCAGTTTTGACAAACGATTCACCAGTGCAATCAAGGTCTGTGGCTCGTTCATATAAACACTTTCAGTTATTTCCAGGCGCAACAAATCAGGCTCAATATCGTATTTTTTAACCAGTTCCGAAAAAACCGTAGGCAAGTCATCCTGCTCAATATCCTTTCTGGAAATGTTAACAGAAAGTGAGAAGATATGCCCCGTTTTTTTCCATTTGCTTATGAGACTGCAGGCTGTTTCCCAAACATACCTGTCCAGCTCATAGATACGACCTGATTCTTCCAGAGCCGGAATAAACTGGCCCGGATTCAAAAGCCCTTCCGTTTTGTGTTTCCATCTGGATAAACATTCTGCGCCCACCATTTCTCCGGAGACAGAATTATATTGTGGCTGAATATAGATCTTAATATCACCGTTTGTTATAGCTTCGGTGAGATCAGCCTCAAGCATTTTTTTGTAGTTTTGTTCAAAGACCATACTCATTTCAACCTACCCAACAGACTCCCTAATTTTAATTGTTATGTACAGTCTATCTTAGCATTTTACTTATCTCTTTTGGGCTTTTTTACTCTTTTTTCACAAATATACTCTACTTTCTTTATCGTTTTAACCATAAAGAAAGATTGGTTGGTTCACGCATGATTTTCGTTGTATTTTCGTAAGTTTTTACTTGAGTTTTCGTGAGATTCAGTGTATAAAGAACTAAATAATTAATGACCGTTTTTCAGCAGAAAGGAATATATTCCATGAGAAAATTTGAAGGATATGAAAAAGGTGTAAACATGGGTGGCTGGCTGTCACAGTGCGGAGCAGGTAACTACACCAAAAATCGCTTTGACAGCTTTATTACCGAAGAACATTTCAAGATGGCTGCAGATTGGGGGCTTGACCATGTGCGTGTCCCTGTAGATGCTGAAGTAATCCAGACAGAAGACGGGCAAATGATTGAAGACGGTCTTAAATATGTGGATCAGGCCATCGCCTGGTGCAGAAAATATAACCTTCACATGATTCTGGACCTCCACAAGGCACACGGTTACGTTTTCGACGATGAGAGCAATTGTAAATTCTTTTACGATAAGGGCCTTCAGGACATGTTTGTATATCTGTGGACAGAGCTGGCCAAGCGTTACAGTTGCCATAAGGACATACTTACACTGGAGCTCTTGAACGAGGTTACTTCTGCTGACTTTACAGATACTTGGAATAAAATGGCCCGCCGTGCTATCGAAGCCATCAGAACAGTGGATAAGGATATTCGCATTATGGTAGGTGGCATATTTAATGGTAGCATATATGGACTTACTCTGTTGGATGCTCCATACGACGAAAATATTGTATTTACCTTCCACTGCTACAGTCCATTGGCATTTACACATCAGGGTGCTCCATGGGTAAGCCGTATGCCCCGTGAAAAAGAAAAGTGGGAGCTTAGCTATCCCGGTACCTACGAGGCTTATAAGGCTCGCTCAGGAGAATTTTTCGGCCATGATTTTGACGGTGAATTCCCGGATAACCTTACCGGCACCATGACTTCAGAATATTTCGATCATCTTTTCCAGCCGGCCCTTCAGGTGGCTGAAAAATATAATGTGCCCCTTTATGTAGGCGAATACGGTGTTATTGAACTGGCCTCTGTAAAAGATACTTTGGCATGGTACAAAGATATTAATACTGTATTCAAAAAATATAATCTGGCACGTGCAGCCTGGTCCATGAAACAAATGGACTTCGGCTTGTCAGATGCCAGATTTGATAATGATAGAGAAGAATTAATTAAGTACCTGTAACATTTCATTTATGGTTTTCCACAGTTCAGCTACTACAATAGGCTTGGTCAGGTGGGCATTCATGCCCGCCGCCAAGGTAGCTCTTCTGTCTTCCTCAAAAGCATTGGCCGTCATGGCGATAATCGGAATCTTTTTCCAATACTCTTCCGGCAGAGCCCTAATTTCTCTGGTGGCTTCCATACCGTTCATTACAGGCATCTGTACATCCATAAGGATAATGTCTATCTCTCCGGGTTCCATATTTTTTACAGCTTCTACAGCTTCTACACCGTCATTAACTGCGGTTACAATCACCCCGCCGTCTTTCAGTATTTCCGTAGCGATTTCTCTGTTAATAGCATTATCTTCTACCAGCAGCACTTTTGTTCCCGGCGCGCCTACATATGCTACTTCTTTCTCAGCGTTTCTTGTTTCTTCGCCTGAAGCCAGTCGTAAGCTTAGCTTAATTATAAACTCTGTACCAATACCTTTTTTACTGTTAACTTCAATGCTGCCTCCCATTACATCCACAATACTTTTTGTAATGGCCATACCCAGACCAGTCCCCTGAATACCACTGACTGTACTGTTTCTTTCTCTGGAAAAGGGCTCAAAGAGATGCTCTTTAAACTCATCAGACATACCTATACCGGTATCCTTTACATGGAATTCAAACTCGCCATACCCTACCTTAACACCGGGTTTTTCTACCAGGTTCACGTCGATCCGTCCACCATCGGGCGTGAATTTTATGGCATTACCCAAACAATTGATAAGCACCTGATTCAAACGAAGCTGGTCCACATATACTATGTTGTTTTTATAATCCGAATTAAAATTAACTGTTATTCCCTTATCTCTGGCACCAGGTACTGCTATATTCCACAGGCCTTCCAGTTCCTCCATAAGGTCTATTTTGGTCTCATCCAGTACCACTGTACCGGATTCTATTCTGCTCATATCCAGTACGTCATTGATTAACTGCAGTAAGTGATTGCCGGAGCTCTGTATTTTATTCAGATAATCCAGCATTTTTTCTTTATCATCTATGTGATTCTTGGCCAGAGTGGTGTATCCCATAATGGCATTCATAGGTGTTCTGATATCATGGCTCATATTGGACAGAAAAACGGTTTTAGCCAAATTGGCTTTTTCTGCCTGTCTGGTAGCCTCCATCAGTGCCTTTCTCTGGTTCTCTTCAGCTTTTTTCTCAAAAGTAACATCTGTACAAATATATCTGCACATAATATGGCCGGTAAAGAAATCAGCATATAACAGTGTCTGAACGCGGACCCATTTGTCTATAACCGGATTATAGAATTCTCCCAGTCCTCCTGTTTTACCTTGTTCATAACGTTTTCTCAGCTCGTCTACTTTAAAAAGCCACTGGTCTTTTTCACTTATTGATATTTGTTCATTTTCCTGATAGCTTCTGGCAAGTTTTTCCAGATTCAAGGGCAGAGTTTCTCCCAGCCTAGCCAATACGTCTTCATCATTGTCCAGAATAATTTTCTCGCGGAGAAGATTGTCAGTAACATCAAAGCAAAAGGTGGTAATGGCATTTCGAACCAATGCCTCCTGATATTGAGCTCTCTCCAGTGCCAGACGCTCAGATGCCACTACCTGACCGGTCATATCCTGTACCAGGCTGTATACTCTCACACTGCCATCCGGCATCCGGGTAATCTTTCCGTAGTCATTGACCCAAATTAAATGGCCGTCCTTGTGCTGCACTCTATAAGTCATATGCAATGTATCTTTATTGCTGCCAAGAATGGCAACCACTTCATCATTGATACGCTGAGAGTCTTCCGGATATATATTTCTGGTGACTTCTCCACCTGTAATTTCAAATAATTCATCAGGAGTATATCCCTGCAGCGCAGCTACTGCCTCACTGATATAGAGGTATGGGAATCCGATATCCATTTTGGTCACCATAAGTCCGCCATCTACGCCACCTATCATAGCCTCCAATCGGCCCATAAGATCCTTATTTTCTACTTCTTCGGAAGTAATATTACTATATGCAAAAAAAACTATGCGGGGTGTGCCATCCGGATACGTACGACACACACCACTGTTTTCAAACCAGCCATACTCTTTGTCTCCGGTTTTTGCTCTTATTTTTATTTTAAAATTTCTACATCCGGCAAAAGCCATAAAAAAAGCTTCCAGAGTCATCTCCTTGTCTTCCGGGTGAAGAATATTTACCAGACGGTCGAACACTTCATTTACGGGTGTGGTATCATCCAAGTGAATGAGTCGGCGGAAGTTTTGTGAAAAACGGATTTTCCTTATGTCTCCATTCGGGAAAAATTGCATGAAGAAAAAAGCAGTCTCTGTTGTTTCAGACGCTATATCCAGTATTTCTCTGTTAAAATTTGCTCTTTCAACCGCTTCTTCAGCAGTCTCCGGAGGCAGATTAAGTGTAGCAGGTGTCTCGATGTGTCTCACCAATTTTTTTCTAAATTCATCCTGTATCTTTAAGATCTCAGAAGTCATATTTTCTCTCCTACATCAAATATATAAGAAACCAAGAATAAGTATAACACACAACATTTTCTCACCTATTTACTTTTTATTAAATAATCAATAATTCTTTTGAAAGGTTTCTTTTCTTGTATAAAAATTCAATATTATCGTGTATAATAGTGGGCACATACGAAAAGGAGATAACCAAGATTATATGAGAAAAACTAAAATCATTTGCACAATAGGTCCTGCATCCGAGGATGAAAACACTCTGAGAGCCCTTGCGCAGGCAGGTATGAACGTTGCCCGTCTTAATTTTTCCCATGGTTCCCATGAAGAGCACGGAAAGAAAATTCAGCTTATCAAAAAAGTCAGAGAAGAGATGAATCTTCCTATCGCCATCATGCTGGACACTAAGGGCCCGGAGTACAGAATAGGTACTTTTAAAACAGGATCTGCTACAGTTGTTGAAGGACAAAAATTTACTTTTACCACCGACGATATCGAGGGTAATGATGAAATAGTATCCGTTTCATATAAAAAGCTTCACGAGGAGCTGAAGGCCGGTGACTCTCTATCTGTTTGCAACGGCATTGTTACATTCACAGTGGATCGTGTCGACGGTCACAATCTCATTTGCACATGCTTAAATGGCGGTGTTATGAGCAATAAGAAGAGCATGTCTTTCCCCAATAAAGTGATGTCAGGTCCCTATCTTTCAGAACAGGATAAGGCAGATTTACTCTTCGGCATAAGCCAGGACGTAGATTTTGTAGCTGCATCCTTTGTATCTCGTGCTTCTGATCTTCAGGAACTGCATGATTTCCTGAATGCCAATGGTGGCAACGATATTGATATTATTGCAAAGATTGAAAATCAGCCGGGCTGTGATAATATCGAAGAGATTTGTGCCCTTTGCGAAGGCGTTATGGTAGCTCGCGGTGATTTGGGCGTTGAAGTACCCTTTGTCAAATTACCGGCGCTTCAGAAAGATTTGATAACAAAATGCCGCCTTTTAGGTAAAAGAGTTATTACAGCCACAGAGATGCTGGAATCAATGATAAATAATCCCCGCCCTACCCGTGCTGAGATTTCAGACGTGGCAAATGCAGTATATGATGGCTCTTCAGCCATAATGCTGTCCGGAGAGACTGCATCAGGCAAATACCCTGTTCAGGCAGTGAAGGTTATGGCTGAGATTGCAGAGACTACAGAAAAGGATATTTCCTATGCCAAGCGTTTTGCCGGCGAACGTATTGAATTCCGTTCAGCTCAGGATGCTGTCAGCCACGCTACCTGTGCCATGGCTATCGATACCAATTCAAAGGCAATTGTAGCATGTACCAGATCCGGCAGTACAGCCCGTATGATTAGCCGCTTCCGCTGTCCTGTGGATATTATAGGTCTTACTACCTCCGAAAAGGTATGGCGTAAGCTTTCCCTGAACTGGGGTGTAATGCCTGTTTTGGTTCAGCAGTTCCCTTCTCTGGAGGTAATGTTCTTTTACGCCTTCAATAAAACCGTAGAGCTTTTCAATCTACAGATTGGCGACAAAATAGTCCTGGCAGGCGGTCCGGTGGAGGGCAAGTCAGGTAATACCAATACAATAAAAGTCGAGACCGTTACTGAGGAAAATTACAGAAGATAACTTTCTGGGTAATAAACATGGTAAAAACAATTACTTTAGACTCTTTAGACAGAGTCATGGACATCTTCAAAGATCAACAATTAAACGAAAAAGAGGATCGATATCGCTCATCCTTTATTTATCGAGGGATGCCGGATTCTTCTTTCAAGCTGCAGACCAGCCTAAAGACCAATTGTGGCGATAAATCCAATCACCTGGAGCAGCACATACTGCGTAATTTTGCCAAGTATGCCGCTTTAGGCTCCAGTGATATCCATACGTCTATTTGGGATGAGCTTATTATAGGCCAGCACCACGGGCTGCCTACCAGACTGCTGGACTGGACCTATTCCCCACTTATTGCCCTACACTTTTCCACTTCCGAGGGTGATTTAAATAATATGAGCCGTCATGATTCCTGTTTGTGGCGCATCGATGCAAAAGAAATAAATGCTCTGCTTCCGGACCGGTACCACGACACACTGAAGACCAATCACGCCTTCTGTTTTACCGACAAAATGCTGGCAAAATGTGCCGGCTCTCTGGAACAGTACGATGCAGACATGGGTGAAAATTCCATGGTAATAATGGAGCCTTCTTCCTTGGACGAACGTATCATTAGTCAGTATTCCTTTTTCTCGGTTATCCCCGGAGGATTCGGTGATATAGAAAAATGGCTGGATACTCATACAAACAATAGTGTCAAATATATAGTCAAAGCAAATATCCGCTGGCAGGTGAGAGATATGCTGGATGCCATGAATATCAACGAACGTATTCTTTTTCCCGGCTTAGACGGCTTGTCGGAATGGATAAAGAGATATTATTATGTCAAGTAAATATTAATTAACAAATAGGAGGGGTTATGGTTACAGCATTTATTAACGGAATCATTCTTACCGGCCGGGAAGATATGACTCCTATCGGAGGAAAAAGTATTTTGGTAGAGGGCAAGCAGATTAAAGCCATCATCAGTAATGACGACCTGTCTGTTGCACAGCCTGATAAAATCATTGATCTTAAAGGCTCTTACATCATGCCCGGTCTGATTAACCTTCACGTACACCTGGCAGGAAGTGGCAAGCCCAAGAAAAAAGCCAGTGACCCAAAAAAGCTGGTGAGACTTATTACTGCCAACGGCATTATGAGAGCCATTGGCCGAAAGATGGTAGCCGGTTATGCCCGTACTGAGCTATTAAGCGGCACCACTACCATTCGTACTGTAGGCGGCATTGCCAATTTTGACACTAAGATACGTGACGATATAAATCGAGGCAAAAAAATTGGCCCTAGAATTCTGGCCTCCAATATGGCTATCTCAGTCCCGTGCGGCCACATGGCAGGCTCCCTGGGCTATGAAGCTACATCCCCTGAAGAAGCAGCTCGTTATGTAGATGTCATTGCAAAAGACAAGCCTGATATCATAAAGCTTATGATTACCGGTGGAGTTATGGACGCGGAAGTAGTCGGAGAGCCCGGCGTACTACGTATGGCTCCGGAGCTGGTGCGTGCTGCCTGCGACAGAGCTCATGAGCTGGGCTTCAAAGTAGCTGCTCATGTAGAGAGCCCTGCAGGAGTCAGAGTGGCACTGGAAAACGGTGTTGACTCTATTGAGCACGGTGCCAAGCCTGACAATGATACCATGGAGCTTTTCAAAAAAAATAATGCCTTTCAGGTATCCACTATTTCTCCTGCTATCCCCTATGCTCTTTTTGACAGAAGCATTTCAGGGGCTACAGAGGCCCAGCAGGCCAATGGCATGGTAGTCTTTAATGGCATTGTGGATATGGCAAAGGAATGCCTGAAAAACGGCATCCCGGTAGGCCTGGGCACTGACGTACCCTGTCCTTATATTACTCATTACAACATGTGGCGTGAGCTTTACAATTTTTCCAAGTATTGTAATGTCACTCCCGCTTTCGCTCTGTATTCAGCAACATCTCTCAATGCCCGCCTGGCAGGTATAGACCATATCACCGGCAGCATTACGGAGGGGCTGTCTGCCGATATGATTGTCACTAAGTGCAACCCTCTTTCAGACTTAAGGGCTCTTAAAGATGTGGAAATGGTGGTATTTGAAGGCACCATACACGAGCAGCCTAAAGTAAAGAAATATGACGAGGTAGAAGCAGAGCTGGATAAATTTCTGTAAAAAAAAATTGTCACGGATATGATGCCGTGACAACTTTTTTTATCCAAAGAACTTATTAACATTGGCCAATAGCTCATCTCTGCTGATTGGCTTTATCAGGTAACCCTGAGGATATAGCATAATACATTTCTTGATGGTATCCTTATCATTGGCTGCGGTAACAAACATAACAGGTATCTGAGCGTAGTCTTTAAACGCCATCTGACGGATAGTGGTCAAAAATTCCGGTCCGTCCATAATAGGCATCTTCACATCCAGGAGTATAAGATCAGGCTCTCTCTGGTCCAGCATCGCCAGTGCATCCTTGGCAGATGCCGCCAGCATGACATTATATTTATCATGAAGAAAGCCGAAGAAGGTCTTAAGGATAATGGGTTCATCGTCCACCACCATAACGGTCTTCTTTTCTTCCTGGGTCAATGCCTCCACCACAGAGCGCTGAGGCTGATACTTACCGGGCTCACAGGTCACAAATTCCCCATTGACCATGTGGTACTCTACGCCATGATTCAGCTTACTGCTTCTTTTTACTTCTCCTATCTTGAAAAAAACATTATCATGTATTCCGCGATTGGCCATGATATAGCTGCGCTCCAGCAAGCGCAAATCAGGATGCTTAATCTCGATAACCGTATCTATGCCGGCTTCATTACCTATAACATCTGCTATGAATTCATTCTGCGCCTGGGCCTTACCGCCCACTATAATTCCATGCTGTCCATGTACATGGATGGCATTATGGGCCAGAAGATTGGATCTCATAACGTAGTCGGTCTGTATAGTGTCATCAGCAATAACAACACCATTTTCTATAAAGGGACAGATTACAGATCCCTTTGAGTGCACCACAGCCTGCAGACCTCCCTTGATACCGCCTCTGATAACGATATCTTCTTCAGAATACAGATTGGCCGCTTCTACAGTACCATCAACTTCTATGCGTCCCTTGGCTTTTATGGACACACCTGTAAGCACATCACCTTTGATATGAATAGCCCCCACAAATTCTGTCTGAGTATCTACTCCATACTTTGCATTGCCCTCAATAGTCAGGAGATTTTTTACTATGAGTTCTGTCTTGGATAGTATTACCTCTCCTGCCACTTCAGCATAATAAGTGTCGTCCACCCTTTTTACGCCTTCTCCCGCAGCCAGCGACAACTCCACCACGGGCTTGGGCGCAATTACCGTAGAAAAAATGGTATAGCCAAAGGCTCCTGAAATAGAATGGTGATATGTACAAAGCTTCTCGCCCTCCTGTACTTCCACCTTTTTTCGCCCATAATAAACACTTCCGTCTTCATTTATGGTTGTAGGCTTACTCTCCTGAGTATCGGTATTGAAAAAATACTCAAAATATCCTGCCGTAGTCTCACCCGCAGGCTTACCTTCAGCCAATGTCACCCAAATTCTGTAATCATTAAGCGCAATAAGCTTTTCGATGTTTTCTTCTCTAAGACCAATATTGACGCCTTCGCTGGCAAGACGTGCCTTGATTGTATCAACGGTTATTTCGCGATCTCCGGGCTCGATACAGCCTGAGGCGCTCATCATGTCGGTTGATATTTTCAAAAGTAATTCGCCTGTCATACTTTACCTCTCTGTTACTCTTCGTTCTGATTGTGGGAAATAATGCCGGTCACTTCCGAATACTGCAAAAGTGCCACGCAATGTCTCATCTGATCAAATTCCTCCTGGTATTCAGGTGGCACCGCAATATTCTTCATCTCTTCGTCCAGGCTCATGAATTCCATGGTATCAAAAGCTTCTCCTGCTTTTAGCACTCTTGCTCTCAATTCCATGTATTCCGCCTCTCCCAGAGTATTGCCTTCCGCCTCGTAATTATCGGAAAAATAATCCCTTATCGCTTCTACGACATCGCCATATATGCTCATCAGCTGTCTATAGTCCTTGTCGTCCATTAGCTTCTCTTCATTGCCTTTTTTTTCGATAGACTTGGCCAATTCATATACCTGCATGGCACCTATCATCTTAGAAGTGCTCTTAAGTCCATGCACCTTGATAATATAGTCGTGGATATTGCTGGCTGCAAAGAAATTGCTTATATCCAGGCTGTTTATTTCATATGCATCCATATAAGAATGCAGATTGCCCTTAAGGCCGTCTACATTGATATTATACTTCTTTGCTTCATTGCCATCGATACCATTGATACCCAGATCCCAGTTTTCCGTCTCGATATCATCGAAGCCTGTGGTGTTTTCCGGTATTCCTGCAGATGCCTCCTCTACAAGGTCCTTCGGCAACCATCGTTTCAAGGCGCTGACTATGGCTGTTACCTGCATAGGCTTACTTACAAAGTCCTGCATACCTGCCTGCTGATACAATGTCTTCACACCGACTATAGCGTTGGCCGTCAATGCTATGACAGGCACCATGGCGTAGTACGCGTCGTTATATTCCACTGACAGATTTCTTATCTTTTCCGTAGCTTCGATACCATCCATTCCCGGCATCATGTGGTCCATAAAGATGATATTGTACCGCTTTTTCTGAACCATTTCGATAGCCATGGCTCCGGAAGTGGCTGCGTCCATCTTCATCTGGGTAAATCCCAAAAGTGCTTTGGCTGCATCGATATTCATCTGTACATCGTCTACAATAAGTACTTCGGCATTAGGTGCTCTAAACCTTATACTCTGATTTTCCTTAAGTGAGGACTCTACTCGGCGTTCATTAAAATCACCGATACCATTTTTATCAATAGCTACCTGGTCTATGTCAAACCAGAAGGTAGTGCCTTCGCCAAAAGTGCTATCCATCTGAATCTCGCTGCCCATGGCAGAAAGAGTGAGCTGAACGATGCTCATTCCCAGGCCTGTACCTTCAACATGCTTAAAGTGTTCAGTATCCAGTCGTGAGAATTTTTCGAAAAGCTTTTTCCTGTCCTCGTCCTTAATACCTCTTCCGGTGTCCTTTACGGTAAAGCGCAGTTTGCACATAGGTGTATCCTGCTGCTTTTCCAGTACCTCCACCCTAAGGGTGACGGAGCCTTGATCTGTATATTTAACAGCATTACTCAGAATATTGGTCAGTATCTGGCGGAGATGGGACTCGTCACCTATCAGCACGCTGGGCACTTCCGGATCGATTTCTGTCTTAAGTTCCAGAGACTTTTTCCTTGCCAAAAGCTCAAACATACTGGACAGATTATCCAGCATTTCTATACTGGAGTACTCTCTGGATTCTATCTGCAGCTGGCCCATTTCTATCTTGGAGATATCCAGGATGGAATTGATAATGTCCTTCAGATTGTCTCCGGCCTCTCTGATATTGGCAGCATATCCCTTTACCTGCTCCTCATTTTCCGGGTCTCTTATAATAGCCTCATTGAAGCCTAAAATAGCATTAAGAGGAGTTCTGATTTCATGGCTCATATTGGCCAGGAACTGGGTCTTCATGCTGGATGCATTTTCCAGCTGGGCCTGTTTGTAGGTAGTTCTTAACACACTGTCTAAGGCCAAGGAGAAAATATATACTACAACACCGACTGTGATCAACCTTCCGTCGCCACTATAGCCTCCGGGTGTAAATAAGTATCTGCATATTTCCATAAGGCCCAGCGGCACGATAACAACTATACCCAGCATAGGAATTTTACTCATCCTGTTGCCGAATTTCTCGCTGTGATGAAGTCGGATCGT
>JAZUFN010000211.1:0-5458 GCA_045640725.1 Lachnospiraceae bacterium | reverse complement strand
ACCTGAAAAATTATCACATAGGAACTGAAGCAGCCTGTCTTCTACTCTACCGTTTCGGAAAGCAAAATGAGCCATGGCCACGATTACTTCCTTAAACTGCAGTTCAGGGTCACCGTTAATGGCCAAAGTACAAAGCTTGCTCAGGTGCTTAATGGAAAGTGCCTCACAGCCAAATCTTTTTACCGCATCGATAACCTGATCATACATATCCCTGACAATCATCATTTCGATTATCTTAGATCTGGTTTTGCTGTCCAAAAGCTTTAGATCTATGTCAGTAAGATATGTAGCCAACAGATCCGGATCGTACTTGTCAAAATAATACTCTGCCAGATTGCAATTACACTGATTGGACAGCTCAGGCTTAAGAGAAGTCAGGCAGGAAATCTGTTTCTGTAGCACAATGTATGCTTCCGCATTTTGATTGTATCTGTGATTTTTTTCCCACATATAGAGGAAAAGTCGGCCATTTTCAGAGCCTCTCTCATAACACTTAGGCAGCATATCCTGCATCAGCAGGTACTTCTGAATTTGACCTATATTACCGGAGAGATACCTGTTGCCATCCTCATCCTCAAAATAGCAACTACAGGAATCAGTATACATATATACGTCTGCGAAATGATCTTTCAGAGGATATTTTTTCTCCCCTTCTTCCTCGTCATTAGCCACAATCACATACTTCATGGCATCAGATTCGCAGTACACCTGATTGGTGAAAACCACATCCGGAAATGCATCGCAGAGCGCACTGTCCAAAAAACCTCTGGTAACAACAGCATCATAAATCACTGCCAATGCCTTGTTAATTTTTCTCGTTTTAAGAGAATTAACGGCATGCTGCTCAATAGCCTTTAAATAGGCTCTGTATATAGAGGGGTATGCCTCCTGATTTATAACGATATTGGCATAAATCAGCTCCAAATAATCTGTATACAGCACATTATTAAAGCCAAAATACAAAAGAACCGGCTGGGCTATTTCCTTACGGAAATTATGTCCATAAGAGTACATATAGTATTCAAAGATACCCTCCAGATTCATTTGCAGATCTACGGCTTCTTCAAATAATTCAAAGTACTTTTCCGAGCGGATAACCATTTCTATTATTTTTGAAACCAAGGCAAAAAGTACTTCTTTGTTATCAAAGCGCTGATGAAGTTTTATAAGAATGGATAGCCTCAGCCTGTCTGCAGATGTTTTCCCTTTGCAACAGGAAGCAAAGCTTACTGCCATTGCCTCTGTAATAAAGTTGTATTTTACACAAAAGCTCATGATCTTGCACTCAACATCATCAGCTCTCTTTAAAAATTCCGGCTGCTCTCGCAAAATGTTAGCGGCCTCAAACATAATGGATGGATTGACGGATCCCCTGTTCAGATGATTTATGACTCTGGCATAACGCAGCTCTTTATTGTCCTCCAAACGACGATCCATATACAATAGCAGCCAGAATAATATGTCATTATCCGGCTCTCTGTCGTATAAAAGCTTTATGGCCTCCAGATTATCTTCTGTCACTTCTTTATTACGTGCTTTTAAGGCTTCAATATATAATAAGGCACCGTAAAGGGTGCTGTTTTTTCTTTCATATTCATTTTTTTTAAGGAGAGCAGTGGAAAGCACCGCTTCACTTCTAAGCTCATTACTGTCTGCCGTAGCCAGATACGCCCTGTATATTTCGAAAGCATTTCTCATGTCTGACAGCTCAGTCTCCCAGTCCGTATCAAACTTTTCGTTTCTGTCACCGGGGCGAAGTCTGTCTCTGTCTATCTGCTGCAACAACATATCTGTCAGTCTGGTAGACTCAGCTATATAATCGCCGTTATTGATGTGTCCTGTGCGGAATTTCAGATAATGAAGCACTGTTTTGGCAGCAAGTCGCTTAATGTTCTTCTTGCGTTCCTTTGCTGTCTCTTCCACGGAACGAACATGGTAGGCTACCGGTATTTCCACCTTCGCCTTGGCATTCTCTATGGTAATGGTGCCGTAATGTACACCTGTCCCTACATTTTCCAGATTTACCAACACCGCCAGATCGAATTTACCATTGATAAAATCCTCATTCTCTATATACATTTTCTGAGGAGTTATAAAGGCAGCATCACTGGTCACCTTTAGTCTAAGGTATCCCCAGGTGGATTTGGAGACCGTAATATGCTCCATAAAATTTTCCTTGTAAGTCTCTCCTGACAGCTCAGAAGTACCTACAAAAAAACGGCACTCGGTCTTTTTATGAGTGAGTACCAGAAATTCCTCCAGTCCAATCCCGGTATCCGTGGAAGCCACCAATACATTATAAGCTGCTGCAGCCTCCGAATCTTTTTTAATGACCGACTCCTTAAAAGCAGAAGACTCAAACATCTTCATAGCTTCATTCCAGTTGGTCTGAGCCAGATTGGCAAACTGAAAAGTATTACCAATGGAGCCTATAGAGGATACACAGCTGGTACCACGTACAGATACAGTAAATGATATGTGTCTCTCACCACAATCACTGACAATATTTATCTGTCCTTCCAGCTGAGTGCCCTGCTCCAAATATGTGGCGTCTACAGTGTAAAAAATCTCATTATTGGCACCTGAAAAGGAATTGTTTTTAATCTTGACCAGTCTGGAAGATGAGTAAATAAGCCCCTTCATGGGCAGACCTTTAGTGTTGGTGACGATAAAGGAGCCCTCGTCCATCTTTCCCTCAGAGATAAAAATGGCAAGGTTGTCCTGGCTCACTATTATCTCCGGCTGCTCAAAATCAAATATTCCCTTGGAAAATCTTTCAATTTTCTCTTTCAAGTGCTACTCCCAATATGGCTTTTATGCCCTTAACCTTCTACAATTCTGTCAAATACATTTGGATCCATTTCATCTCTGATATATACGAATACACCGTTTTCAGAAACAGCGTAAGCTCCCATAAGCCTGGAATCTTTATCCAGCAGAATAATCAGATATGCCTGGATACCATCTGCGTCCGCCAAAGTAATATTCGGCTCATTATCCACCTGAGGCGTATAATTTGAAGGATCACTTGGCAGTCTGAGCTGCTCTCTACCGTAGGTCATAAGTATCTTTACTGCTTCTGCAGCTGTAATTTTCTTATCTGCCGGCTGGTCGGTACCGCCTATCTCTGTTTCATCCAGAGGGAACTGAACACAGTCAAATACTTTTCCATCCTGATAGCAGTAAAGGCTGCCTGTCATCTTATGTACCAGCATTTCAGGCTGCATTGCCTTTCCTGTGGCCTTTTCAGTAATAGAGAAACGATAGTATATCTCACCATCTCCATTTGGATTGAAATTACCGGACAAAAGGGTAGCTGTGTACAGTGATGGTTCAACTATAGTCTCCAGTGCTTTCTTGGCCTCTGAAGCTGTATATGCTACTGCTACTGTCGGCGTAGGCGTATTGGTAGGTGTATTGGTAGGCGCCACTGTAGGACCTGCTACCGTAGGAACTGCTTCTTCTGTAGGAATCGGAGTGCTGGTAGCAGGCAGGTCAGTAGGTGCCGCTGTAGTCTCTGCTGTAGGCATTGGCGTGTCTGAAGGCACAATGGTAGGCGCAGGAGTATTGGTAGTCTGCGCACTGGGAACAGGTGTATCCTGCAGATCAATCGGAGGCTTTTTAGCTCCGCTGCCCCTGGAAATAAAATATATAATCAGAATAATAATAAAAATAGCTGCAAGAATTGCCAGAAATTTTAAGCTCTCATAATTACCTTTTTTAGTACTGTTTGCCATATCTTCACCCCTTAAAATAAAAACAATGGATATATTTATACTAGGTATACATATATCCATTATAGCTATTCTTTATTCATTTGCAAACAGGAATTTAAGAAATTCCTTACCATAATTATCAGTTTTTTTGCCCACCATGAAAGCCAGCACCAAGGGCTCAGAAGAAACATTTTCGGAAAGCACCGGGCAATCTCCTATCAGGATACCGTAAGGTGTGACGCTGTCATCCACTTCCTTTATTTCATCGGATTCTTTAGAAACAAAAACCAGCTTATCCATAAATATTTCCAGCTCTTCTTCTGTCAACACATCATCCATTTTTTCAAAATAAAAGTTTTTCGCATACATCTCAAAAATAGACTTTGGCATAATTGCCACCGTAGCCGTCCCGCTTCTGGCAAGCACAGCAAAGCGCTGAACTGCTTCGCAGTAAGGGCCGGTGTATATAAAATCAGAGTCAAAGGTAGTTTTGTAATGCTCCGTGTCCAAAGCCAGGCTTTTTTCGTAGTCGTTTTTAATATCCACGACTTTATCCATAGCTATACAACCATTGAAAATGCAAGCGTAGAAAACCTCTTTGGGCTTGGGCTTAAATATGGTAATCAATATAGATGCCAGTACACCGGCTCCAACCAAAGCAAACACGACTTTAAGCAGATAATACTGCTTAAAATGCACCCACTTCTGGGCACTGTTCATATTTTTCAGTTTTTCCTTTTCAGATAAGGAGTCTGTCTCGTGCTTGTAGAGAGCAGCCTCATCATTCAAGACCGTTTTTTTATTTTTTATATCCATACTGCAATTCCCTAAAAGGCCCCTTAAAGGAAAGCCACGTCATTAACATTCTTGTAAAGAACAGGAATAACCCCTATTTCAGGAAGATGTTCCAGATTGGAGTAATTGTCATCAATCATATATATTTTATCAAATTTTCTGTCAAAGGAATCAATAGCCAGCTTATAAAAAGCCAAATCCGGCTTTTTCATACGGTGATTGGCGGAAATGAATCTTTTTTCAAAGATGTCATTTATGTCAAAATCATCCATGACCTTCTCTACCACACCTGTTCCGGCATTGGATACCAGCACCAGCGTATACTCGTTTTTAAGCTGTCTCAGTCGGTCAATCATGGCATCCTGACGTTCAAACAGCTTTGCCCAGTCTGCGGCCAGCTGTTCCTGATCCAAATCATAGTCGCGGGCAATCTGAGCCATGGTATCCTCCATGGTGATTTCTCCCAGATCTACTTTACCAAAATACTTATCCTTAAGCTCAATAGCCTCATCCGGCTTAAAATGAGCTGCAAACCACCGGGGCGCCACTTCAGAACATATTACTCCAAAAAAGTCACATAATATCAGCTGATTTTTCACTTTGTTGTCTCTCTTTCCATAATCTCCGCAGTAAGCACCAGATGCTCATGCTCCTGATTGCCGTCCATAACATCAAAAAGCAAGCGGCTGGTCTCTATAGCTATATCATTCAAGGGCTGAGCCACCGTAGTCAGGGATGGAACACAGTACTTGCTTAGTTCAATACCATCAAATCCCATTACCTGTACCTGTTCAGGCACCTTAATCCCGTGCTGATGCAGAGCCTTCAATGCCCCCACAGCCATAACATCCGCAATGGCAAAAATGGCATCATACCGAACTCCGTCCTCTATAAGCTTGCAGGCAGACTGATAGCCTGTCTCATAAGAATACTCCTCATTGTCCGAG
>JAZUFN010000210.1:0-4155 GCA_045640725.1 Lachnospiraceae bacterium | reverse complement strand
CTTGCCATTGGTGAAGTAATAGCCCGAGCCAATGGTATTTGACAGTGCAATAGTCTGGCGGCTGTCAGATTCAGTCTTCTGGCTTACAATCATAATGATTAAGTTTTCAAATGTAATTGTTTCACCTGTCATTGCATCAGTATGAACTGAGTCAAACTGTGAACGGTCATAAGTACCGGTCTCTTCGTTGTAGCTGAAGGTAGGAATACAGTATGTGGAATACTTGAGTGAAATAAACTTACCAGACTGACCCTTTTCAAGGTCGGTCTCCTCCTCGTTAAATAAAAGAGGATTAACGGATGCGTTATTAATCTTCAATCTGTAATTTGCTGTACGAGCCAAAGTAGCAGACAGGGTTGACAGATTAAGGAAAGCATTGTGAGGAGCTGTAAGTGTGTTATCACGGTAGAAACTGCCGCCACCAATTGTTCCTCCGATACCATCAATGTGGTCAAGCTTAAGCTCATTAATTGCTGCATAGCCCTGTTCGGAGCCACCGAAGTGAACAAAGATTGTATCAAAGTCACGTGACATTTCTACCAGAGGGCGACGTGCGCTTCGCATAGAACCAACTCTTGTGCAAAGCTCGTCTGTAGCACACTGAGCCTCATATACAGCCAGGAAACGTGTAATACCATATTCTACCATCATTTCATAAATAATAGATGCCTTACTGATAGAGCTCTGAGGGTAAGCATAGTGAATGTTGTTAATCATAAATGCGTAAGGACGCATATTAACGTATTCCTTGGGAATCCAAAGACCGGTCAGACGGCTCTTATCAAGGCCCTGCTCTATAGGTGAAAGCGTAGGTGTTGGAGTCTCTGTGGGACTTGGAGTAGGTGTTGATGTAGGCTCAGGTGTGGGTGTTGAAGTAGCTGTAGGTTCGGGGCTGGGTGTAGCTGCCTTGCTGGGTGTGGGTTCAGCAGTAGCTGAAGGCTCCGGTGTAGGTGTTGATTTGTCGCCGCATGCTGCAAGGACAAAAACAGTAATACAAATTAATGCCAAAAGTCTGATGAATTTAATTTTTTTCATTCTCTTGTGATGCCGAGACCTGTAAGAATGGCCTCCTGCTTCTCCTCCATAATTTTTCTTTCTTCATCTTCCATGTGATCATAACCTAAAAGATGAAGAACGCTGTGGGCTGTTAAAAAAGCCACTTCTCTTTTCACTGAATGCCCAAATTCCTTTGACTGTTCAAGCGCACGCTCAAAGGATATCATGATATCGCCAAGAAGAAGCTCGTCTGTTTCGGGATCAAAGTCTTCCTCTTCAAGTTCTTCGTAAAATGCGGGTTCTGAATACTGGTGCATGGGGAATGATAAAACATCGGTGGCCTTATCAATTCCTCTGAATTCATTATTTGTCAGTCTGATATTTTCGTTATCAGTTATTACAACCGAGGCCTGAACCTCATAAGGACATCCTTCTGACTTTACTGCAGCTTCTACCACAGTTTTAATTAATGTCTCGTAGTCAAAAGGGATTTCCATTTCCTGTTCATTTTCAAAATAAATGGTCAAATTATACTCCTCCCAAATACTCTGCCAGATTATCCACGAAGCCCTGCTTCATTTTATGGAATAAGGACATTGAAAGCAGGCAGTCTCTTACAAAGCCTTTTTTAAGAACCAGAGTACAAACCGATTCGATAATCTGTTCAGCCGTTACCTCTGAATTCTGTTTTTTGAAATAGTTGTATGTTGAAATTAGTTCACTTGCTGTATAGACAATTATTTCTTCAAAATTTGCAGGTTTCCATCCCTTATTCTCTGATTTGAGTATAAAAGACTTCAGTCTGTCAGGAAGCTTAAGTGTAGCTGCAAAGTCCACTGAAGTGCTGTCTTCAGGCTTCAGTTTAAGAAGACTCCTGTAAAGGCAGGCACAATATACAAACTCAGTATCTGCTCCCGCAATACCTGCTACTTTTCTGGCAAGGTTTGCAGTATTCAGTTCTCTGGCAGCTATCTTTGGAATATCCTGTTCAAGAAGCTTTTTATATGTCGCATCCTCTTTTGATAAATCCGCAAGGCTATAAACTGCTATATCTTTGTCAGAATCCAAAGTCAGTTTCTGATCGGCTTTGTTTTCCTGATTTTCTCCAAAAAGATTATAGTCAAATACATCCCATAAGAATCTATCGTTATTCTTCGCAAACAGGGTTAAAACTGCGATAAGATCAAACAGGCCAAACATTATGCAGCTATCCAGGAAAAAGCCTTCAGTATGCCTTACAGTACCAAATAAGAGCAAAAGGGTAATCTGCAGAACTATGATTATCGCAAGGCTTCTCTTTAAGTCATCCTTGGTCTGTTCGCGACTGACCTGCATACATAAAATAAGAGCACAAAAAGCCTGCAGAATCAGTTCAGGCGAAAAGCCCCTGAGCATAGTCTGAATCAGCAGTATTCCCAGAATCAATGTAAGGGCAAAGCTGCTTCCCAGAAAAGATGCAACCGGAATAACGAGGATAAAATAAAGGGCATATTTGATTACGACTGTGTTTGGGAAACACAACATAATCGCAGTAATTGTATACGCTGAAATCAGTATCCAGGAATAAATCGGATGCTCAGCTATACGTTCCAGCTTGTTTTTTGTCTGTTCTATGATGCAAAGACACATCATTCCTGAAAGTATGGCAAGGCCGACTCTGTTTGGCGCATCCGGGAAGAAAAACCACATGCCAAGAGTCAGCAAAGCTCCAATTATTACTATGGATGAGGCGGTCACTATTAAGTTTTTGCGAACCGCTTGTTCCATTATTTCTTTCTCCTCTTAAAGGCTTCTTTCGTCGCTTCAGATTTAGCAGCCTGCTTCTTTTCAAATTTGTCGTAAGCATCAACAATCTTCTGAACCAGAGGATGTCTGACTACGTCCACTGAGGTTAATTTTGCAAAGCCAATCTCTTCGGTATTTTTCAAAACCTCAAGAGCAATATCCAAGCCGGATGTCTGACCGGCAGGCAGATCCTTCTGGGTAATGTCACCTGTGATGACAGCCTTAGAGCCAAAGCCGATACGGGTAAGGAACATCTTCATCTGAGCAGGTGTAGTATTCTGGGCTTCATCCAGAATAATAAAAGCGTTATCAAGAGTACGACCACGCATATAAGCCAGAGGTGCTACCTCAATCAGGCCTTTTTCCATGTTTTTCTGGAAGTTTTCTGCACCCATAATCTGGTAGAGAGCGTCATACAATGGACGAAGGTAGGGATCTACCTTGCTCTGAAGATCACCGGGCAGAAAGCCCAGTTTTTCTCCTGCTTCGATAGCCGGACGGGTAAGAATAATACGACTAACTTCATCATTTTTGAAGGCACGGATAGCCATAGCCATAGCTAAATAAGTTTTACCGGTACCGGCAGGGCCTATACCGAAGGTAATCATACGCTCCGAAATAAGTTCCGCGTACTTTTTCTGGCCCAGTGTTTTTGCCTTAATGGGCTTACCACTGATAGTGTGACAAAGCACGTCCTTATCAAGCTCTGCAGCCATTTCTGTCTTTTCAGAAGCAGAAAGAGCCAAAGTATAATTTACAGTCTGTTCTGTAATTTCTTCTCCGTGGGAAGCCTTCTGAAAAAGCTGTTTAAGAACTGCCACAGCCTTCTCAACTCTGTCCGCATCACCAATAATTTTTATCTCATCATTACGGGAAATGACAGTTACATTCAGGTTTTTCTCGATAATTTTAACAAATGAATCCAGCTGTCCGAAAACAGCCTTCTGCTGTTCTACGTTTATCTGAAGTGAACGTTCTAAAATATTCATTGATGCCTCGTTTATTTAATAGCAATAAGATGGCCGCTGGCCTTCATAGCTTCGATAATATCGTTTACGTTCTGTTCTGCGTCTTCAATAGTCTGAGCCTCAGCCATAACTCGAAGCACAGGCTCTGTACCGCTCTTACGAAGAAGAACACGACCTGAATCCCCAAGACGTTCTGTGCACATATTTACTGCATCCATAACAGCCTGATCAGCTAAGGTGCCATCCTTGTCATCTACCTTTACGTTCTTAAGAACCTGAGGATAGGTCTTAACTTCTGCTGCAAGAACAGAAAGAGGAAGCTGGGTTTCAACCATAACAGTCATAAGCATAATAGCTGTAATAAGACCATCGCCTGTACGTGAGTGCTTGCGGAAGTCGGATCGTA
>JAZUFN010000209.1:0-7716 GCA_045640725.1 Lachnospiraceae bacterium | reverse complement strand
CTTTATACTATTGTTAGAATCAAGAGTATTTTGAATAAATATTATGAAGGCGGTTCACAGGATAAGGGTGATATTCTGGCACCTGCCAACGCTGCAGAAAAGAGTCTGATGCTTAAGATTTCAGGCTATTCTGAGATGTTGCAGGCTGCATTTACAGAGACAGCACCTCACAAGGTGTGTCAGTTTGCCTATGAGCTTTCTGACTGTTTCAACAGCTTTTATCATGAGACCAAGATACTCTCAGAAGAAGATGAAATGAAGAAGCGCAGTTGGATTTCTCTTCTTGAACTTACACGTGATATGCTGTTAGCCTGTGTAGATATGCTTGGTTTTTCAGCACCTGATCGTATGTAATAATATCAGTTATTATACTGGGGGTTAAGGGTTACTATTTTATGTTGATCGGACGGCAATCGGAAATAAAACAATTACAAAATGCCTACGCGCAGCCTGCCGGTGGAAGCTTCATTATCTATGGTCGTACAGGGATTGGGAAAACTGCTCTGGCTAAGGATTTTATGAAAGGGAAACCAAAGTTCTATTTTCTGGCTACAGAGCTGTCGGAGCGAGAGCTGGCACTGTCCATTGCAGAGCAAATTGGTATAGAGCCTTCGCAGGAGGAAGATTCAAGCTATCTTATTTTCAGATGTTTTCAGGCTCTTGCTACAGAATCGGAAGAAAAAACAGTGCTGGTATTTGACGAATTTCAACATCTGTTCTTGGCTGGTGAGGGCTTTAAAAATGCCTTTATAGCTGCCTGCAGAGATGATAAGCTTAAAGATTCTCTGTTTTTTATGTTTTTATCATCTTCCGTAAACAGAGTAGAAAATGGCCTTGTGGAAATGATGGGTGCGGCCGCCAGAGAGCTTAAGGGGATTTTTAAGCTGAAGGAGCTTAGTTTTTCAGAGACTGTAGACCTGTGCAAAGGTGCCAGTATAGAAAATATAGTCTATATGAGGTCGGTGGTAGGTGGCGTTCCGGGGCTTATAAAGCTTTGGGATTATAAGCATAGCCCCAAAGAAAATATTATTCGACTATTTCTTTCGGAAGAGGCACCGTTGAGATTCGAAGCTGAAAGGTTTTTAAAAGCAGAACTACGTGAGCTGGGAGCATATAATACTATATTGAAGACTATAGCGCTGGGGACCGGTAAGCTTAATGAAGTGTATGAACGTACAGGATACTCCAGAGCCAAGATTTCAGTATACCTTAAAAATCTTATAGAGCTGGATGCTGTAGAGAAAGTATTCTCTATAGAAGCAGGCAAATACGAGAGCCTTAAAAAAGGCGTATATCGCATAAAAGATACGGTTCTTAGGTTTTACTACAGATTTGTTTTCCCGAATATTTCAAGTATCCAGCTGGGAGACATGAATAAAAGCCTGGAAATGATAGCAGGAGACTGCGGAGAGAATCATATGCGTGAGACCTTTGCGACTGTTTGTCAGGAATACCTGTCGATACTTGCCAGTCTGGACAAGCTGGAATTTGATTATAATACTTTTGGCAGATGGAATGGCAAAGAGGGCATTGTAGACATTATAGCCAGTGACGAGGACGACCACATGCTGGTAGGTTTCACCAGCTTTAAAAATGAAGTTATGCAGTTGGATACTCTGGAAAAGTATAAAGAATTATTGAATAATGCAGGCGTTAAATATCATGAGATGTTTATTTTTGCCAGAGCCGGCTTTAGTGGCGAGCTTAAGCGCAAGGCATCATATGATAATGTTAAATTAATAAACTTGGATGAATTTTAGCCTTTGTTCTGAGGGGGGCAATAATGACAAAGAGAGCAATTAAAAAAATATGTATTTGGAGCATCATTTTACTGGTTATAGGCATTAGCGCTCCGGACTTTGCTTATGCTGAAAAAATACCTACGTTCGCATATACTGAAGAAACTGCCAATGTTGAGGCGAAGATAGTTGAAGTATACAATTCTGTTTCTGTTTTAGATGCGCCGGGATATGAAAATCAAAAACTTCAGTATAATGGCAGCACCGTTATGCTGAAAAAGGGCGATAAGGTGGCTGGTATGCGGGCATATACCACGGACTATAATGAGCTTTGGTACGAAGTCCGCTGGGTGGAAGACAATATAGAGTTCCATGGCTATGTATATTCAGGTTTTAAAAATGATAAGTGGGTCAAGAACTATTGTAAGATGACGGACGACATTGCCGAAAACATTCCTACACCTACACCATTACCAACAGACACACCTACGCCAACACCTATTCCAACAGACACACCTATACCTACACCTACTGCAGGGCCAACACCGATACAAAAGCTGGGTAAGTCCCCCATACCTTTTATTTTCATTATGGGTGTTATGGTGGTACTGGCTGCAGTAGCCTATTACTATCTTGTAGTAAAGAGAAAACAGAATAATAATACAAATTCCGCTGATCAGATAAAGCGACTTAAGAATGCCATAGACAGAGACGCTGTAATAGAACGGGAAAAGAAGCTTTATGAAAATGTATCCGGAGGGACAAAGGCTAATCGAAAGGAAAGCTTGGGACAGGGTGTTTATACTGTAAAGACTACGGAAGAAAAGCTTACAAATCCGGACGATTACGAGGATGACGAGAGATTAAGACAGATCGCTCAAAGTGTTAAGGAAAAGGAAATTATTCGAAGAGAACTGGAAGCACTGGA
This sequence comes from Lachnospiraceae bacterium, assembly GCA_045640725.1. Lineage (GTDB taxonomy): Bacteria > Bacillota > Clostridia > Lachnospirales > Lachnospiraceae > RGIG3528. Next base: position 5,049 of record JAZUFN010000209.1, on the reverse strand, counting down.
TGCCAGAGATATGGTTTATCATAAGTACTTCGGTGAAGGTCAGGTAGTAGATAATTCTGATGTTAACAATGTAGAAGTTAAATTTGTTAATCATGGAATTATGTACATTGACAAGGAAGAAGCAGCCAGAAAGTCTCTTATGAGAAAATTGTAATACAAAATGAAAGAAAATAATAATTCAAGAATCCAAGGGGCAGCACTTACAGTGGCGCCACTGCTTGTGGCTGCAGGTATTCAGATATTAATAGCGGCAGTGGGCTTTGTTGTATTTCTGGGTATAATGATTGCCTACGATAAGGCAAGTGGTATAGAGTGGTATATTGACAGGGCAACGAGACAATTTGTAGGCTTATATACAGAGCAACAAAATGCATTGTTTTTGACTATTACCACTATTATTACGGAGCTTGTCATGCTGGCAGTGGCGGCAGTGTGGTATGCTCACATGAAGAAAAACGAAGTGGGTATAAGGGCAGCATTAACGCCCATTACCCTTGTTCTGGCCCTTATTCTGGGCGTGGGTATGCAGGGAGTTACCAGCTTACTGTTAAATATTATTTATTATATTTTCCCTGAGTCCTGGACCATGTCTTATGACGGACTTATGGATACTATGCTGGATACTACGTCGCCACTAATGGTTATCAGTGTGGCTGTGTTGGCGCCTATTGCAGAGGAGCTTTTCTTTAGAGGTATAGCACTTAATTATGGCAGGAGATATTTCCCTACAGCTGTGGTTATCATAGCTCAGGCAGTAGGATTTGGCATTTTTCATGGCAATCCTGTGCAGTTCACCTATGCTACTATGATAGGTATCGTTTTTGGCCTGGTAGCAGTGGAATTTCAGTCGGTATGGCCGGGGATACTCATTCATATTGGTGTAAATGCGTCGGCAGAAGTACTTAGCTTTATGGAAGTTGACATTTCTGTTCCGATTATGGCTTTATGTGGTATTGTTTTATCTGTATTGGCAATAGCCGGCTATTTTCTCAGTAAAAAGCTTAGGGTAAATAAAAAATAGTAGTAGACAAAAGTCAATAAACATTGTATAATTACTTAATGTCCGTGCGCTATGACGCACAATAACGCACGTTTGGAGGTGTAGACTGTGGGACCTTTGAAGGTTATCGTAACAATTATTTATGTTCTTATATGCATCGCACTTGTGATAGCAGTTATTTTTCAGGAGAGTAAATCTCAGGGACTTTCCGGTTCTATCAATGGTATGGCAGAGACATACTGGGGTAAGAATAAGGGACGTTCAATGGAAGGTACACTTGCTCTTTTCACAAAGATTTTAGCTGCAGCATTCATTCTTCTTTCAATAGTGCTGAATCTTGGTATTTGGGGCTGATTTAAAGAAGCGCAAAGGCAAACTAAGCGATCGTATAGATTTATACGGTCGCTTTAATTTTTTAAGGGAAAAATGAGAAAGAATATTAATTACAACAATATATCAGAAAAAACAGAAGTAGTGACTGTTATTGGTACATTCAGAGCTACAACAAAGGGCTTTGGCTTTGTGCAGCCGGATGAGCAGGATACAGAGAGTACGACAGAGATTTTTGTGCCTGCAGTCGACCGCAGAAAGGCATGGGACGGAGATAAAGTGGCATGCGAAATAGTGGAGCAGGCCACCAGGGACCGGAAGGCTGAAGGACGTATAGTAAAGATTATATCCCGTGGTACTACAGGTCTTATCGGTACTTTTAAAAAGAGCAATAATTTTGGATTTGTTGTACCGGATGATAAGAAGTTTGAAGAAGACATTTTTATCAGCAAGGAGCACACTAAAGGGGCTCGTGATAATTCCAAAGTATATGTTACCATTACAGATTATGGTGGGAAAAATAAAAGACCTGAAGGTAGAGTGACAGAAATCTTGGGTGATATGGATGATCCACATACCGATCTGACTACAGCCCTTCGCCAGTACAACATTTTCCCTGAATTTTCCATGGAAGTGATTCAGGAAGCTATGGATATAGCAGATGAAGTGCCGGATGAGGATAAGGTCGGACGCTTTGATATGAGGGATTTTCTTACTGTGACCATAGACGGTGCAGATGCCAAGGACTTGGATGATGCTATTACCATTGAACGTACTGAAAGTGGCTATAGTCTGGGAGTGCATATCGCAGATGTTTCACACTATGTGAAAGAAGAGACTGCGCTGGATGATGAAGCTTATTTAAGAGGTACCTCAGTATATCTTATCAACAGAGTAATTCCTATGCTGCCTAAAAAGCTTAGCAATGGCATCTGTTCACTGAATGCAGGTAAGGACCGTCTGGTCCTTTCATGCATCATGGATATAGATACTGATGGCAGGATAGTGGGCCATAGAATCGATGAGACCCTTATTAATGTTACCCGTCGTATGACCTATGATGAGGTTCAGGAGATAATTTCCGTCTGTCGTGATGGCGCAAGCGGTGAAGGATATCGCAGTGAGACAGCCATACGTGAGGAATATGGACCCCTTACGGAGAAGTTTCTGCTGATGAAGGAGCTTTCTGATAAGATGAGGGCTATCAGAAAGCAGCGTGGTGCTATCGATTTTGATTTTTTGGAAAGTAAAATTACACTGGATGATACAGATGCGCCTCTTACTATTGAGCCTTATCTTCGCAATAATGCATCTATGATTATTGAGGATTTCATGCTGGCTGCCAATGAGACTGTGGCAGAGGATTTTTTCTGGCAGGAGATTCCCTTCCTATACAGAAGTCACGAGACGCCGGACGAAGAAAAAATCAAGAAACTTTTGATTTTTGTGAAAAATTATGGAGTCAATATCCGTGGGGCCAAGGATAATATTCATCCTAAGGAGATTCAGAAGATGCTGGAAGGGCTGAAAGGCAAGGATGAGGAGGCTTTGATTTCCAGACTGACATTAAGATCCATGAAGCAGGCCAAATATACTGTGGATTGTGATGGACATTTTGGTCTGGCTACAAAGTACTACTGCCATTTTACCAGTCCTATCAGAAGATATCCGGACCTGCAGATTCACCGCATCATCAAGGACAATCTGAACGGTCGCCTGAATGACTCCAGAAAAACACATTATGCATCGATTTTGGATGAGGTGGCCGAGCACACATCTGCTACAGAGCGTAATGCCGAGGCAGCAGAGCGTGATGTGGAACGCATGAAATGTATCGAGTATATGCAGATGCGCATTGGTAATGTTTACGAAGGTGTTATTTCCGGGCTTACCAATTGGGGCATCTATGTAGAGCTCCCCAATACTGTAGAGGGGATGGTATCACTACAGAATCTTAAGGATGACTACTACAAATTTGACTCGGAAAACTATATTCTCTATGGTGAAAAGAAGCATAAAACTTATACCTTGGGGCAAAAAGTATATATCAAGGTAGAGGGGGCAGACAAGCTTACAAAAACTATTGATTTTTCCATTATTGGCGGTAGAATGTATAATGACTTGAAGGAGCATAATGGAGTAAACAAAGTACTTACACAAAGCATGGATTTTGTAACTGAGCCTGAGGTATCAGAGGTTCAGGAGGAGATAAAGAAATGGACAAAAAAGACAACTTCGTCCTGGAAGCAAACAACAAAAAAGCATTCTTCGACTACTTCATCGAAGAAAAATACGAAACGGGCATCGAGCTCTACGGGACGGAAGTCAAGTCGATCCGCCAGGGCAAAGTCTCCATCAAAGAGGCATTCATAAGAATAGATCAGAATGAGGTCTGGGTATATGGCATGCACATCAGTCCATATGAGCAGGGGAATATCTTTAATAAAGATCCCCTGCGCCCCAAGAAGCTTCTGATGCACAGACATGAGATAAATAAACTCACTGCGCAGATCAAGGAAAAGGGCTATACTTTGGTACCTCTTGAGGTATATATAAAGAATGGCCTGGTAAAAGTACAGATAGGCCTCGCCCGTGGTAAAAAGAACTACGATAAACGTGAGACTACAGCTAAAAAGGAATTGAACCGTCAGCTGGAAAGAGATTTTAAGCAGAGGGTTTAATGGGCGTGCGTAAACACACGCTCGAATGAAATGATTGCATCATTTCATTCGTTTTTGCTAAGGAATAAAGAGTAAACGGCGGAGGCCCCTACACCCCGCCGCTTACCATTTCATAAATCGGGAGTGAATCCCGATTTATGATTATAGTATTTGCTAATAACTTTACAAAAATAGTATTATTAGTTATAATGAGCTAATGAAGTTTTTTCAATAAGGGCTTGCATTGGTAATCCAATGTCGTTGTGCTTGCACAATGACAAAGCCGGACGTTCGGAGAACGTTCGGGACGGGGGGACCCGTCGTAGAAATATGATAAGGGCTTGCATTTGGTCATGCGCGTAGCGTATGACGATACCGAAGTTTGCTTGCAAACTGAGGCCGGGGACCGGTGCTAAGCCTTCATCAATTCTATAGATTTATTTATATGATAAGGGCTTGCACCGGTAATCGACGGGGATTTTGAACTTATCTAAGCCATCCGTGAAGGCGGTTCACGTTAACCCACCAAAAAAAATAAACGCTAACGACAATTTAGCATTCGCTGCCTAATGGCAGCCGTCGGCCTTAGAGTACCTGTGCTTTAAGCAACCGGCGTCGACCCCACGGGAAACGACACATGCAAAGCTTTGAGCATGCGGGCGTATTATGAAGCTACTGAAGTGTAAGGCGTGTCTGCTTGCCTTATGTGGAGGGAATGGCGAAAGCGCAATAACAGACTGTGATGGAAGAAAGGGTAAGGGATAGGTTTTCGGACAGGGGTTCGACTCCCCTCAGGTCCACGCGAAAAAACAAGAGGTACAAATACCTCTTGTTTTTTTGCGTAAACCTTCGTGGAGTCGCCCTGCACTCAAACCTAACGCCGCAGGCAGGTTTGAGGCAGGGGGCGCCAGATGCCGGTGGCATCTGCTTGGCGCCGACCGAGCGTAGCGATTCGAAGCTGCAGGCGCGCGAATCGCGGTGACGCGAGACCGACTCCCCGAAGAGAGGGGAGACGAAGCACTGGACGTTTTTCGCCGCAACTGCACACAGTTGCGGTAG
>JAZUFN010000208.1:0-22232 GCA_045640725.1 Lachnospiraceae bacterium | reverse complement strand
AGGGGGACGTATCTAATTGACACATTTTTGAAAAAGTGTGTCAATTAGATACGTCCCCCTGACACAAATGTGACAAACAGATACGTCCCCCTGACACACTTCATTCAAAAAAGGAGCAAATATGTATATTGGAGCATTAGAAGCCGGCGGCACCAAAATGGTGGTGGCTATCGCCGATGAAAACGGAAATATTATCGACAGAGCATCATTCCCTACCCTTACACCTGTTGAGACTATGCCTGTTTTAATTGATTACTTTAGGAAATGGCAGCTGAGTGCCCTGGGTATAGGTACTTTTGGGCCGGCAGACCTGAACAAGGACTCTGCCACCTACGGCTACATTACCTCTACCCCAAAAACAGCCTGGAAATTCTACGATATACTGGGTGAATTCAAAAAAGCTTTGAATATCCCGGTGGGCTTTGATACAGACGTGAACGCCGCTGCCCTGGGCGAAGCCACCTACGGCTGTATGCAGGGTATTACAGACGGCATCTATATTACTATCGGTACAGGCATCGGAGTAGGCGTTTTGTCCAACGGCCATCTCCTTCACGGTATGCTGCATCCCGAAGCAGGCCACATATTAATCTCTAAAAATCCTGCCGACCACTATGCAGGCAAGTGTCCTTACCATGGTTGCTGCTTTGAAGGCCTGGCTGCAGGCCCTGCCATCGAAGGCCGCTATGGCAAAAAAGCTTTCGAGCTGGTAGATCAGGCCGAAGTCTGGGATTTGGAAGCAGAATACATAGCCAAAGCCCTGGTCAACTACATCCTGATACTAGCCCCCAAAAAAATCGTGCTGGGTGGCGGCGTTATGCACCAGGAGCAGCTTTTCCCTCTTATTCGTAAAAAAACAGCCGACCTGCTGGCCGGCTATATAAATACTAAAGAAATCGCTGATATGGACAGCTACATTGTAGGCCCCAGCCTCAATGACAATCAGGGCATCCTGGGCTGCGTAGCCCTGGCCCTTAAGGAGCTGTAAACTCATAATGACGCCTCATGGCAGATGCCGCCAGGGCGCAAGCGAAGCTGAAAAAGTTGTCAATGAGAAAGGTCCCTCTGACAATTACCCCTGAGGCAACAGCTTTAAAGTCTCATAAATAAACATAAATACGATGCCCAGTGCGATGGCCAGCATCATAGGAATTGTAAGCACTCTGAGTCCCGGAGTGCCTTTTTCGTTGTCTTCAGGTATCTCTCTCTCGGTACCGTAAGTAGACACTGTTTCTGCCTCTACGATAGGATTCTCCGCCCCCAGGAAAACGTGACGGAAGTTGTTCCAGGTACCGGACTGCTTGCTGATGGTACGCAGGATGAAGAAGGATATAAATCCAAAAATCACTGCAGAAGGCAGGTAGGTAGCAATGACCATGCCCAGTCCCAGATGAGAATTGGAAGCCTCTGCCATCATAGCGTTAATCCAAGCCTCAGGAGTAGATGTCAGATCGCCAAAAGCCTGCTCCAGCATGTTGATAGTCTCACCGTACTGAGCATTTTCCTCCTGGTGATCAAGCATGTAATTGTAGAGGTACTGTACTGCTTCATACAGCTTGGGCAGCATATAAAGCTGAACAACACTGATAAAATTGCTGATGAAATGTACAATCATGGAGGACAGGATAGAGCCTGTAGCCTCGTTGATCAGCGCAAAAGCAATGCCCATAACAAAGGCATACATAAACTGATTCAGATTGCCGTGCATAAGTCCAAAACAGAATCCTGTAAGAATCACAGCCTTCCAGGGATTGGCAGCTCGTAAAGGTCTGTAGAGAAATCCTCTGTATACCGTCTCCTCCATAAAAGCAGGCAGAGCAGCTATAAGAAGAGCGGCCAGCCAAAAGGGCATGCCCTTGGTCATGGCAAAAATGTTGGAGCTGGTAGTGGATGTGGTAAATACCAGTGACAGGGCGTTAAAAAATGCCAGAACAGGCTGAATCAGGAAAGCCATCAGTATGGTAAGCAATATGGCCACCGGCTTCATTTTTCTCATGTTCACTTCCTGAGCATAAGTAACCTTCTCGGAAGCATCAGCCCTGACCTTCTTCATGATAAAAAGCACAATAAAGGGCAAAGCTATGGTGAACTGTGAATACAGCACCAGTACTGTATAATTCGGAAAATCAATAGGTATAAAAGCACTGGCAACACTAATAATCATAGCCGCTAAAAAGGCATAGTTGGCCAGCTTTATCTTCAACTCATCTTTCATTCTTATCTCCCCCAAACCTTACTTATGCCATCTTCGGCTATGGTTATTTTACCTTCCTTCTGAAGGTGGCCGATGGCACGTTTAAATGCATTTTTTGACAGACCGAATTTGGCCATAATAAGCTCAGGAGAAGTCTTGTCATGATACGGCAGGAAGCCGCCTGCCTCCACCAGCATATCGTAAATCATGTCTCCATCTGCCCCCAGGGCTACATGAGCCTTTTCACGAGGATTCAGCTCCAGACGTCCATCCTCCATGACTCTGGCCACATTGGCAGTAACAGTCATCCCCGGCAGCACCTTTTGGAAAAGTCTGTGCTTGGGTATAAGGGCGGAATACTTGTCATCTACAGCGATGTATGCACCAAAGGCTTCTATTATCTCGTAACAATAGCCTGTTACCACATCATCCTTTTTGTAAGGGCTGTCGCTCTGAAGACTGTTATAAATCTTCATGGTAGCGCAAAGACGTGAGCTCTTATCCACATACAGAGTGACCAGCACCTCATCATCCTTTTTCACCCTATAAGTCTGCTGCTTAAAAGGCAGGAAAAGGTCCTTCAACAGGCCCCAGTCCAGGAAAGCTCCGATGGTAGCCACATCCTTTACCCTAAGTCTGGCAATCTGCCCCATCTTAAGCAGAGGCTCAACAGTAGTGGCTATAGGTCTGTCCTCAGAATCCTTGTAGACAAATACCTCCACGCTGTCGTCTACCTTAAGTCCGGCAGCCTCTTTTTTGGGTAAAAGCAGATTTCTGGACTCGATCAGCTCATCTGCAGGAATCCCTGTAAAATCCGCATCCGGATTCTCAGCCAGATATGCACCGTGATCGGCCAGCTTGGCTACTCTTAATACTTGTTTGCGTCCTAAAATAAACATGATATATCCTTTCAACTATCACATAACGGTTTTCTCTCCTGCTTCTGTAGCAGTCCTCCCGTTATCAGCGTAAATAAAACCATTGATCTTATTTACCTTACTGTTGCAATCCCTCAATGATACTGGGGACTAATTGTTTCTTTCTTGATACCACTCCCGGCAGAGTGGCTGACTGGCCGTCCATCTTAATGTTAAAGCTTTCCGATAAAATGTGAACCGCTGCAGCATTGGAGCATACCACTTCAGATGAACCGGACATAATGTTGGTAAGCATGATGAAAAGAATCTCATCACCTGCCACGTCACTCTTCATATACTCCAACACTCTTGGCTTCAGCTCTTCTATTTCCTCACCGGACATGGTGTTGACCTGACCGATGCCGAAATTAACATCATTAATGGTAAAACGCTTGAAGTCACGGAAAATAATGTCCCTGATATTCTTGGAGCCGAAATTGGAGCCTGCCTTAAACATTTTTTCAGCAAATGCCTCTGTATTGATCTCCGCTATAGCTGCCAGCTCCAAAGCGCTCTGCTTATCAATCTCGGTGCAGGTAGGGGAGAGGAAAATCAGGGTGTCTGACAGAATGGCAGCACACATAAGGCCTGCCGTCTTTTTGTCAGGTATTATGCCCCTTTCCTTGTACATCTGATAGATGATGGTACAGGTACAGCCCACAGGCTGATTTCTGAAAAAAACAGGGGTCATGGTCTCTATAGTCCCCAGTCTGTGGTGATCTATAATCTCCGAAATCTCAGCCTCTTCAATACCCTCGGGAGCCTGTCCCTTTTCATTGTGGTCTACCAGAATAACCTGTTTTTTATTGGCACTAAGTACATTTCTGCGGGAAATAGTGCCGATGTAGCAATCATTCTCATCCAATATAGGGAAATCACGGAAACGATTCTTGGTCATGATTTCCTTTATATCATCCAGAGTATCGTCTATGTGGAAGGAAACAATATCTTCTGCCTTCATCATAAAATGCTTGACGGGAATACTCTGATTGATAAGACGGGCAGTGGTATAGGCATCATAATTGGTAACAATGACACGACAGCCGTTCTGCTCTGCCAGTCTCTTTATAGTCTTGGTCACGGTAGAACCGTCACACACAATAATGGCACCTGCCTGCATCTCCACGGCACAAAGCTGAGCTTCGTATCTATTGCCCAGAATAACCATATCGGAAGCATCGATGATATTTTCCATAACATCGGGATTGGCAGCCGCTACCACCACCTTACCGTTTTCAAAAAAGCCGTTGATATCTCCGGCTACCAGCTGACCTTCAAGAGTCTCTACAATGTTTTTATAGCTGGTATGAGCATCTGACAGAATACGATTGTCATAAACGTCCATATAGGATCTGGCCACCGCACCGACTGTTATGATACCCTTAAGTGCACGCTCCTCCACAATGGGCAGAGTCACTACATTTCTCCGGTCCATGATATCCCAGGCTTTTTTGATGGAAACTTCATCGGTGATACCCTGATTGTCACGAATCTCGATATCACGCACCTGGGTGGAAACTTCCTTCATATACTGAGGAGCAGGAATACCGAAATAATCCAGTACGTACTGAGTCTCCTCATTCAGATGTCCGGCACGACGGGGAATGTAGACTGAGCTTCCGTCGCCGGTTTTATTTTTTAACTCTGCATATGAAATAGCCGAACAGATAGAATCCGTATCGGGATTTCTGTGTCCTATGATAAAGACTTTTTTATCCATTAATCAACCTCTGTTTTAGTTGTTTGGCTTATGAACACAATTCGGAGAATCCATGGTGAGTGGCAGGAAGGTGTATCCATTCTCCAGGCCCCACAGAATAATCTGTTCTGTGGCCTGAACACTCCACTGAGTAATATCATGCTGGAGCACCACAGAATACTTCCCTTTACGTGCTATAATCTTCTCAATAGTGTGCTGTTCCACATAAGCCTTTTTGTCAGAGCTAAGAGCATCTTTGGTCCTAAGAGATGCAGGAAGCTCAGAGTCGCCTGAAGTAACATTCCAGTCGATATATTTGTAGCCCAGCTCAGGCAGCATCTGGGACAGCTTGGTCATGATACCCTTGGTATAATCTGCACTGACTTTGTTGGAGGTACCACCGGGGAATCTGACGATGGTAGGCACCTTGCCTGTCTGTGCCTTCACCACATCACTCATTTTTTCCAAATCGTCAAAGTAGGCATCCACACTGGCATAAACCACCTTATAGTCATGCGTATATGTGTGTACTGCAACAGTGTGACCGGCCTCTGCTTCTTTTTTTATCATATCCTGATACTTTTGAGCCGAGCTCTGATTGGTAACAAAGAATGTGGCCTTTACATTATACTTGTCCAGAATATCCAAAAGCTCCTGAGTGTACTTGCTGGGGCCATCATCAAAAGTCAGGTAAATACGCTTATCACCGGTCTCCGGAACACCTGAGACATCGCCCTGCTGGATGTAAACATAGACCTCTCTGATCTCACTGGCTTCATTGTCGAAAGAATCCTTAACCGTATACTTGAGGGTATATACGCCCAGCTTGGTAGTATCTACCGTACCCTCTACCAGAACCTTACTTGTAAGGTCGCCTTCCAGATTGTCAGTAACATTGTAGCCCGGCTCCACATAAAGCTCACCGCGCTTCATATATATTTTCTTATCTCCGGTCAGAGTAATCACAGGTGCCTCTGTATCACGTACCTTGACGATACGGTATGCCTCGCCCACGTTACCTGCCGCATCTGCCACGGAATAGGTCAGCTTGTAGATGCCTGACTTGGATGTGTCCACCTCACCGGATACCTTGATTTTGGAGGTAACATCACCATCAGTCTCATCCAGAGCTGTAGCGCCCTTTTCCACATATTTATCGCCTATCTCCAGCAAGATGTCGCTGTCCCCCAAAAGGGTAACAACAGGCGCATCTGCATCTCGGTAAACAATCTTTCTCTGAACGCTTACGCTGTTACCGCAAGTATCTGTGACAGTATATGTAATCTTGTCTGCAGTCACATCTACCCTGACATTAGCAGTCACATCTCCGTCCAGATTGTCAATGGCGGAAAATCCCTGCTCCACATAGGTGCTGCCGGGACGCACTGCCACTTCCTCGCCTCCCACCAGACTGATAACCGGAGCCTTGGTGTCGCGGACTGTGACCTCTACCTGCTTTTCAATCAGCTTATTTTTAATAGTCGCTGTATAAGTGAGAGTATAGTTTCCCAGCTTTCCTGTATCTACGCTCCCCTCTACCCGTACTGTCACGGTGCTGTCTACAGTCTTGTTCTTGTATAATTGGCCCTGCGGAGTGGTAAAAGACTCACCATACTCAGCTACCTGCTTATCGCCGCCTTCTACTTTAATCTCAGCCTTGCCGCCACAGCCTGTGTAGGCTACTAAGATAAACAAAAGCACCGCTGCCAGAGACGACAGCATCGCAACCATTTTTTTACTGTTACTTCTCATATTCTTTCCCCTTTTATAAAAAAACTACACAAAAACAGATAGTATCATTATACTCCTCTTGCTATGCAAAAGCAAATAAAAAAGAATTTGTCACAGACCTGAAATCCGTGACAAATTCCTTGAAATTATAAGCACTTTCTTAAAATGTTGGCGATATCCGCAGCTGAAAGAGGAACAAAGGCGGAGGAAAGGTTATTATTTCTCACACAGGCCTCTGCCATGGTATCTATCTTGCTATCGTCAATACCTACTTCTCCCAGGGTCATGGGGATGCCGCAGGACTTAAAGAAATTCTCTGTGGCATCTATAGCTGCATTGGCTGCCTTATAAGGGTCAGTTTCCTTGATACCCCACACGTTTTCACCGTAGCGGGCAAACTGCTCTACTGTATCATCGTTCAGTATATAGCGCATCCAGCGAGGTGTAACAATAGCCAGACCCTCGCCGTGAGTAATGTCGTAAAATGCACTGAGCTCATGCTCAATAGGATGGCAGGTCCAGGCGCCACCCTTACCACAGGAAGTCAGGCCGTTTAAGGCCATGGTGCTGGCCCACATGAGATTGGCTCTGGCCTCGTAATTGTCAGGCTCCTTGAGAGCTATAGGACAGTACCTGATACAGGTCTTTAAGATACTTTCGGAAAAACTGTCTGTAAGAAAAGCCCCTGTGTCCTTTCTGAAATACTGTTCAAAAACGTGAGACATAATATCTGCTGTGCCTGCTGCTGTCTGCTTGGCCGGAAGGCTGTAAAGGTAGGTGGGGTCGCATATAGCTGCCATAGGGATAAATTCATGGGAGCCGGTGCCCAGCTTCTCATTGAGAGCCATATTGGAAACTACGGCGTTCTTGTTCATTTCAGAGCCTGTAGCTGCCAAAGTCAGCACTGCTACTATGGGCAGTACTTTGCCTATTTTACGGCCATCTGTTACCAGATCCCAGGGATCACCCTCATAGAAGGCTCCTGCTGCTATGACCTTGGCTGAGTCAATAACACTGCCGCCTCCTACTGCCAGCACTACTTCCACCTGCTCATTTTTACAAAGGGCCGCTGCCTCACGGATAAATTCAATCTTGGGATTGGGCTCGATACCACCCATTTCCAGCAGCTCTACACCCTGCATCAGGGCATGTATTTTGTCATAAAGGCCATTTTTCTTAATGCTGCCGCCACCGTATACCATGAGCACTTTTTTGCCCAGGGGGGATACTACCTCCGGCAGGCTGTTTATCTGATCCTTACCGAATCTTACATCTGTACGTACGTGAAATCTGAAATTGTTCATTGCTGCCTCCTGATTATGTCGAAACCTGATTAAAAAACCTGTACCGCTTTCTTCAGAAGAATTAGCAGGTACAGGTTTATTATAGCTTTTTATGTACTTTATTACAAGCATTACCAGCCCATATCCATAAGCCAGTTGTTTAGGGCTCTTTCACGGTCCTTGTCCTCGGTAAGGCCGTGAGGAGGCAGGTATTCTCCTTCTATGTGACCGTCCACTATGTAAAAGACTCTGGAGCACTTGGCTGCGATTTTCGCATCGTGGGTTACCATCATGACTGTGGTCCCCTCACGGTTCAACTTACAGATTTCCTCCATCACTTCCGTGGAAGACTGGCGGTTCAGGGCTCCTGTAGGCTCGTCCGCAAAAAGAATTTTAGGGGAATTCATCATTGAACGGGCGATGCAGGCTCTCTGCAGCTGGCCACCGGATACCTCGTTGATATCGTTGTCGGCTACGTCGATGATGCCCAGCTTTCTCATAAGCTCTTCTGCCTTTTCCTTCTTTTCCTTACGGCTTATGTTTTCCTTCTTACTCTCTACTGCAGGCAGAAGAATATTGTCCAGGATGGTCAGATTTTTCATCATAAACATCTGCTGGAAAATAAAGCCCATTTTATCCAGTCTTACCCGGGAGAGCTGATTTTCATTTAACTTTACTATATCCTGTCCGTCGAAAAACACTTCGCCGGAGGTAGCCTTGTCCATACCTGAAATAGAGTACAAAAGGGTGGATTTACCTGAGCCTGATGGCCCCATGATGCCTACCATTTCCCCTTCCTCGACCTTAAGGGATACATTTTTCAGGACATTTACCTGTCTTTTATCTGCTACATATGTTTTGCAAAGATTCTTTGCTTCTATAATCGTCATTTCATTTTCCTCCACTTATTCAATGCTTGCAGTATCCGAGCTCTTAATGCGCTTAGTATACAAAGCTGTCAAAAATGCCACCAGCACGGTCAGAGCCAGCACTATAATGGGATAGATTACAAATACCTTAAGGGGATTTATAACAAAGGCTACTCGGCCTGCTCCCATCATGCCAAAAATAGGGCTTATGCAAAGCTTGGTCATGGGGATGGACAGTAAGCCTGCCAAAATCACTGCTGCCAGGGCTACCAGGCCAAATCTGCATACCTGCCAGAGGATTACCCTGCTGCTCTTAAAACCTATGGCCTTAAGAATAGCTATTTCATTTCTTTCATCAGATATAAAGGAGCGCTCCATTAAGATGGTGACTAAGAGCACTACCACTAGGGTAATGGCCAGTAAGAGGTACTGCACCAGCTCCATGGTGGGCACTACTGAAAGACAGTCTATCTGATACTCTACTGCTGTGAAAATATCCTTGGCCCCCAGCTCTTTACTTATGATGTCCTTTCTGGAAGCGGCTACCTTGGTGCTAGGATGATCCTCAAATTCTATCTGGAAGTCAAAAAGTGAGGAAGCCGAAGCCATGTTGGTAGGCGCGTCTTCATGTATTCTTATGATTTCTCCCAGCTGATTCATGGTCTGGAAGTAGGCTACTACCATACATTCCAGCTTTTCCGTGGAAAAATCTATGGTAATGGTATCACCTATTTTTACCCCCAGCTTCTCAGCTATCTGCGGGGTGATTGCTATCTCATTCTTATTCCTGGGTGCAGTGCCTTGCATGTAGTCATACATGGAAGCCTTGGTATTTTTACCCTGCTGAAGATTGATGGAGTACTCCTTGCCACCTGCGTATACCGGATATGCATACTGGACATCGATAAATACGTGGCCGGGCATCCCCAGCTCTTTAAGCTTGTCCTCTGTGTCCTTTATGTAATCAGAAAGGGCCCGGTCTCCATCCTCCTTCATAAAGCCCATGAGCTCGTTGGTGCTACCGTAATAAAGGTCGCTTCTGGCTGCAAAGGTGGTAATTAAAGCTTCGCTCTTCATGGTAGAAACAGTATTTACCAGTACCAGCACAAAAAGGGTGCAGACAGCAAAGGCTATCATAATGGTGGTATATCTTTTGGGGCTGCTTAATATGTCATTGGCTGCCATAAATACGGGCGCCTTGCTCTTTCCCGAAGACAGTCTCAAAACGGACTTTTTCTTGTATCTTTCCCCGGTCTGACCGCTTCTGATGGCGTCTACCGGTGTGGCTTTTTTCACCTTGCCTGTGGAAATGTATGCGAAAAACAGGATGGCTGTCACTACCAGAACAAATCCCAAAACATTTGGTAAAATGCCCATGGCATTACCCAGCACCATATTGTCGGAAACGCTCTTTATCAGCAGTGCGCCAAAGGGGAAGCTTAGGAAAAAGCCTATCAGGGCGCCTGCAAGAGCCATAATCAGGTATTTGACGAGATAGAGGCATCTTATTTTGAAATTGCCTATACCTATGGCCTTCATCACGCCTATTTCCCTGTACTCCTCGGTAATAGTGAAGGTGATGGTGAATTTCAGTACCACAAAGGCTACGATGATGAGGCAGAGGCTTAATATCAGTGTGATAAAAGCTACTACCATATCCATAACGTAAGCCGTTTTTATAATGGCACTGGACTTATTGAACATGGGATTTACAGAGAGCTTGGATGTGGCTGCTTCCACCGCTTTTATGTCATCGGAGTCAATGTAGCAGATCTGACCTCTGGAGTATCTGTCGATAGTTTCGTCAGCCAGCAGCTTTTCCATATCTGCGGGATTCATTATGAATCTGGTGTTGCCCATAAAGTCGGAGCCTAAAAGAGCATCCTTTAAAAAGCCGTCTATGGTAAAGGTAAGCTCTACTCCTGACATTTTAAAATGCACCTTGTCTCCGGGCTTTAAATTATTTTTTTCCAAAAAACTGCCTGTAGCGTAGATGTGGCCCTTTTCCGGCTCTTTTGCCGGCTCATTGTTTTTGTCAAAAAATGTAATGCCTGAGTCTGACAGTGTCTGCATTATCAGCACATTTTTACTGACAATCTTTTCCCCCTTTTCTCCGGACAGATTGTCTGCGCCGCCGTAGACTACGTCCTCCAGGCGGTAGCTCTTTATAGCCTCAGTGCTTGTAAGCATCTGATCCAGGGCCCCTACTGAGCCCTCGCCTGAAGTGATAATGACCCAGTCTCCCACTCCGGCCTGCTTCAAATAATAGTCTGTGCCTCCGGCCACGGTTATGACATTGTTAAGGCCGCTGGCCACAAACATGGTGGACAGGACGACAAAGAGGATAATGATAAAATTCATTGTCTTCTTTCTCTTCATATCCCTTTTAAGTATTCTTAAAAACATTTTCCCTTACCTGCTTTCTATGTTGCTGTGGCTATAGTAACATAGCAATTATTAAATAATCCTTAAATAGAATAAAGGCCTGAAAATTTCTTGCAGGCCTTTATTTTTACGCATTTCGTATCTATACCTTTCTTATTACAACAGTTACAAAAAAGCAGTTTTCCTTAATATGTGCAAAGATGTCTCCATCCATTTTTCGCATAAGCTGCTTACATATATAGAGCCCCAGTCCGCTACCCTCCAGGCGCTCACTGTTGCTGCCCCTGTAAAAGGAATCAAAGATATTGGGAAGCTCTTCACTCTTCAAGCTGCAGCCTGTGTTTTTTACAATAATCAGTCTGCAGTCCTCTTCCTCATCAAAGTCTATGGTGACACTTTTGCCGTCACCGTATTTTATGGCATTTTCCAGGATATTCTGCATGACCTCCACCAGGCGGTCAAAGTCAGCCCGGAGCAGGCAGTCCTCTATAGCTCCCACGGAAAAAGCAGTGTGGAGACCGGCCATTTTTTCGCTGTAGTAATTTTTGACAGTATCCATGACCTTGGACAGATATATCTCTCCCATATTCACGTTTAATGACAGGAAATCCTCACGGGAAGCCTCTGCTATCTGACTCACGTAGGCTTTTATTTCTGAGATGTTTTTGTCGATGCCTTTATAGGCTGCGGCTTTTTCCTCATCTGTGGTATACAGCCCCTTTTGCAGGGCCTTGTTGTAGAGGTCTATGGCAGAAAGGGGAGTCTTAATGTCGTGAGATAGGGAGAGAATCATGGTCTTTTTCTCCTTAAGTAGAGACAGCTCCCGTTTTTTATTGTCCTCCAGGGTCTCTCGCAGCATATCCATCCCCCAGATGAATCGGCCAAAATACTTGCTTTTCTCCTGCTTCACCGGCAGGGACAGATTGCCTCTTGCAAGCTCTACAGTCAGGCTGTTCATCCTGGAAAAGGGGCTTATGAGCTTACGGTCGATATAAAGGATCAGGCAAAGCTGGATCAGCAGGAGGATGGCTGCAAAGGCATTTATCCGGATAAAAATAGGCTTATTGCTTTCTTTTTCATACAAAAAGGCATAGAGCTGTCCGTCTATGTCCTTGACCACATATGGATACTTGTAATATTTTTCTTCTGCCGGCAGGAAGTGGCGGATTTCTTTAAGGCTAGGATATGCCTTAAGGTCTATTTTTTCCATGCTTTTTCCGGATGATAATTCAAGGCCGGCCCTAGCTGCATCCACCTTGTAAAAGTCCTCCGCCTGACGCAGCTGCTTTGTTAGTACTATGTTCATAACCAGCAGTAGCAGGAGCTCTGCCAGTATAAAGAGACTTGCCAGTCGTCTGTATTTACTCAAATCTGTACCCCACTCCCCACTCGGTTATTATGTGCTTCGGATTTTTCGGATCCTTTTCCAGCTTCTGTCTCAGCCACTTTATGTGTACTGTCAGAGTCTGCAGCTCCGACTCGCTGTCGCTGCCCCAGATGGTATTGAATATATATTCCTTTTTCAGGGTCATACCCTTATTTTCCATAAGGAGCTTCAGAAGCTCGTATTCTTTGATGGTGGCAGTCACCTTCTCCCCATCCAGGTAAATAGAATCTGTTACAGTATTCAGGGTGATGTCGTCGCTTCTAAGCTCGCGGGTGGCGTACTTTCTGGCGAATACACCCTTCACCTTGGCCAGCAGGATATCGATGTCATAGGGCTTTTCTATATAGTCATCCGCCCCCAGGCCCAGGCCCTTCAGCTTGTCGTCCTTGTCTACTCTGGCGCTGGCTATCATGATATGGGCATTGGAGCTTTCCCTTATTTTGGAACACACCGCAAATCCGTCCACTCCCTGAAGATTTATGTCCAGGATAATCAGCTTGGCCCCGTATTTTTCAAAAAGACTTATGGCCTTTTCGCCGCTTTCTGCCACGCTCACGGTATAATTTTCCTTTCTCAGGAAGTCACACAGCAGGCCGCTTATTTCCTTATTGTCCTCAACTATAATAATATCAAGCATTTTTTCTCCCCCCTTTCTCTTCAATATATCATTTTGCCCCATGGCCTGCAAGTACCGGGGCTTGCCGATTGCGACAAAATCAGCTATTATTGGAGTGTGACAGGGGGACGAAAGTGTGTCAATTAGATACGTCCCCCTGTCACACTTTGATGCACGAGGTATTACCATGAACATAATAGATGAAATTGCATTAAAACAGAATATTACGTTGGAGCAGCTGGATTTTCTGCTGACGACGAAAGATAGGGGTATTTTGGATGCCTTGACCAAAATGGCCCGGGAGACTGCTGACAGGCAGTACGGTAAGGATGTGTATATAAGAGGCTTGATTGAATTCACCAATTACTGTAAGAATGACTGTCTCTACTGTGGTATCAGACATGGCAACAGGCTGGCTGAACGCTACAGACTCTCCCCGGACACCATACTGGACTGCTGTAAAAAGGGTTACGCGCTGGGCTTCAGGACCTTTGTGCTGCAGGGAGGCGAGGACCCTTATTTCACTGACGAAAGAGTGTGTGACCTGGTATCTGCCATCAAGGCCACCCACCCCGACTGTGCCGTGACTCTGTCTATCGGTGAAAAAAGCAGGGAAAGCTATCAGGCCTTCTTTGATGCAGGCGCCGACAGGTATCTCCTGCGCCATGAGACTGCCTGCGAAGAGCATTATAAAAAGCTGCACCCAAAGGAGATGTCATGGAGTCACCGCATGGATTGCCTAAAGGCGTTAAAGTCTATCGGCTATCAGACCGGCTGCGGCTTTATGGTGGGCTCTCCTTATCAGACTATAGAAAGTATCTATAAGGACCTGCAGTTTATCATGGATTTCAAGCCTGAGATGTGCGGCATCGGCCCCTTCATCCCCCACAAGGACACCCCTTTCGGCCAAGAAAAAGCAGGGACCTTGGATATGACCCTGCGCTTACTGTCCATTATTCGTTTACTGCACCCTCACGTACTATTGCCTGCCACTACCGCTCTTGGCACTATCCACCCGGAGGGCCGTGAAATGGGTATACTGGCCGGTGCCAACGTGGTCATGCCCAATCTTTCCCCCGGTAATGTCAGGGAAAAATACAAGCTCTATAACAATAAAGTCAGCAGTGGTGCAGAAGCTGCCGAAAGTAAAAACGACCTGGCTGCCCGCATGGCTGCTATAGGCTACCGTGTAGTAGAATCAAGAGGCGACTATAAGTAGCTTATACTCTTTCATAGGCTATTCTGGGGTCTCCGTTTGCCAGATAGATAATGCCGCAGCGGCTAAAACCGTTTTTCAAAATAGCGTTTTGCATAACGTAATTGTCTGCGTGAGTGTCTATACGAAGGTCTCTACTGTACTGAAGGGCAAAGTTCACTGCCCTCTCCAGCACTCCCTTGACCTTGCCGGATGAGGCTATACGGTGGATAACACCGTAGCTGCCGGATGGATTCAGCCACTCACCTTCTATGTAGCTGTAGGTGGGGTCCTTTTCCGTGGAGAAAAAGAAAACGCCCTCCACCTGTCCGTCAGCTTCTATTACGTAATTCAACTGTTTTTCAATATCATCAATAACGATTTCCCTGGCAGGATGATTGTTGTTCCACTGATTGGGATTGTCATGGTCACGCATAAACTGTCGTGCTATGGCATACACTTCCATTATCCTGTCCAGGTCACTCATCTTTGCATTTCTTATAACTATATCCATGATTAGTCTCTCTTTTCCGACTTTATTTTTTCATCTGTATCTTCTTGGCTCACAAAGGTAATGCCTTCCATCCCCAGGCTTTTCGCTACTTCCACATTTTCTTCAGTATCATCTATGAAAATACACTCCGCAGGCTGCAGCCCGTATTTATCCATGAGAAGTCTGTATATCTCCGAATCCGGCTTTACCTTAAGCACCTGATGGGACATGATGCCGCCATCCATGCTGCCGATGAAGTCAATGGCATCAGCGCATTCCGTAGCCGCCTTTTTGGAAAAATTGGAAAGGTAGAAAACCTTGTAGCCCTCACTATGCAGCGCAGCAATCCATTCATCGGCAAAGTCTCTTTTTACCATCATGCCATGGATATTGTCAAATACTGCATGCAGCTCCTTTTCTATGCCCGGGTCCAGAGTCAGAAAGCCTGCTATGGCCTCCTCCTCGGTCAGTGCTCCTCTGTCAAATTCATCCCAATAGGGGCTCATGACCGTAGCCTTGACTATCCTCTTTATCATGTCGGGAGTCATGCCCTTTTTCAGCATAAACTCTTTTAGATTGTAATCTACCAGCACATTGCCGAAGTCAAAAATTATGTTTTTTATCATGCTGTCACCTTGCTGTTTTCCTTTAAGACATTAAATACAATAAGGGCGGCTCTATTTACTGTCAATGCTTATACGACACATTACCGCTCGTTTACCAGCTTACCGGTCATATGCTCTATATCAATGGCATAAAGTTGCATATGATCGATGCTTTCAGCAATCTCCTCTTCTATTTCTTCCCTGCTGGGATAAAATTTTTCGGCCAGCCTTCTAACATAGGTTATGGACTGCTCTCTGTCATCTATAAGCCGTGCCCTGCCATAGATAATGACACTGGTCACGTTCCATTCCCAGCGGCCCTCCTTTTTAAAGCCTTCATCCATGGTCATGAAGCAAACTTTGTCATTCTTTTTTATGGAATCGACTTTATATCCGGAACGAGCACCGTGAAAATATATTCTGTTTTCTTCTTCCACATACAGGTAGTCTATGGGCAGAGCAAAGGGGTATCCATCCTCACCATTTACTGCAAAAGTGGCTCTTTTGCCCTCATTCAGCACCTTTACACAGGCCTCTTTTGACACCTCTTGCTTCTTTCTTCGCATTTCTCTAAACATAGGTTCACCATCCCGCTTTTATATAAGTCCATTATGAAAATTATTGTAGCATTTTTATCCATAAAAAAACAAGAGGCGCCCTCATATTATTGGGGCGTCTCCGCGATTATAACAATGCATTGAATCTGGTGCAGTGAGCAATATCAGTCTTTTTTACCTCCAGCAGCACAAACCATCCTGTCATGTCGTCATCACATATAATAGGTCTGTTCACCTGCTCAATATACAAACTGAAGCCTTGCTCATCATAGTGAACATTTTTCACGCCGTAGCGATAGGATCCGCTATTGGTAGGCACATATACAGCTATCAGAGCATGGTCGTTAAAAAAGGCCTGGGTGTAGTGTCTGGTGGCATCTGCAAAAGATGGCACCTCACTGTAGCTGCAGTTAAGCCTAAATACGTCGCTGTAGTTCTTCATAAAGCCGGACAAATCAGAAGCAGACTCAAACATAAACAGTGGTAGCTGCTCATGCTGTTCACCGTCTGCAATGGCATTGCCGACCACATGCCCGTCCTGACCGGTCTGAACCACCCGGTCAATATATGCTCTGGATGCGTAGCCTGCATAGGCCACCTTACTGTTCAGTCCTTGGTCACCGGTCACCTTGCCGGGATTGATATCCCTTAAATATTGCATCTCTCCCACGTCTATAGTCGCAAAACTGTGGCCTGAATAGACGATGTTAGAGCTATAGGAAAAGTAAACCGGTCCCTGCCAGCCTGATATCCTGAGCTCTCCGTCAAAAGTAAAGCTGATACGGTCCGGCAAAGTGTCATCTGTCCACTTTTCCTTACTGATGCCTTGTAAAAAAGACCATATTTTGCCTGCCTTCTCAGTGCTTAAGACAACTTCTTCTGTTTCTAAAGGATGCTGCCCCTCCGGGACAGGCTCCTTGTAGAAATTGATTTTTCCGTAAAGATTCTCCGGTGCTGTTATCTTTTTCTCCTTGCCGCAGGCTGTTGCTGCTATTGCCAGGAGTAGATACAGCAGTATTATTCGTACTTTTTTCATACAGACTCCCTCCTGTTTTTCCCTTACATTATGAGAGTCGAAGAAAAAATCGGATTGGTTTCAAAACTTTTATTTCATTTTTTTATAGAGCTTTACAGCTATGAATACTATGACTGCTGTCCATGCGACTAACCACACTTCCACTGCCCACATAGGCATCAGGCCCCTCTGATACATGGCCGGGAAGGTATCTGCCAGCATGTGCAGTACGATAGCTAAAGGCAGGCAGGCTTTATTGGAATTTTGGACACCGCAACACACAATGATTGTAAGTCCTATGTGTAAAAACATGGCAAACAGACGTTCCATAACATTTAATGCCATCATATCAAAGCCGAAGGCAGCCGCTGCCTGAACTTGAGGAAGGGCAAGAGCGGCCGTTTCCTCAGTGATATTAAGAATCTTAAAGGTGGCCTCTGTATCACCTGCTGAAAATAGTACTGCTATGGCCAGGTACAGGGCTATCAGGGGAAGAAGCACTGTAAGTACTTCGATGCCGCCGTGACCGATGCCGTATAAAACTGCATTTTCACGGGTACGATTCTTTTTTACGATGTATTTTAACACTATATGGCGTCCGCATTCCTCAAAAACTCCGGCCATAGTGATGCCATATAAAACAAAGGCAATAGTGTTTCCGTTTATAAAGCGGGAAATAGGATTATCCGTAATAATACAGATCAAATGTACGCCGAGCTCTAATACGCGGGCAGATACAATAAAACCGATGGCACCGGCGATGAGATAAATGATTTTTGTCTCCTGCTTATGTTTTTTCCACCAGAAAACAAAGAAAACAATGGGAATTGCAATCACCAGAATCAATGAAACAACAAGAGCCGGAATGGTACTTTTTCCAATGATAATATTTTCTAATTCCTTCATTTCTCATCACCTCCCCAAAGTTCTACGCAAAAGCCTTTGTGTCCGCACTGAGTGCAGGTAAGCTTGCGGGTAGCAGGTGTGTGATTGGCCCAGAAAGCCTCCTTAATAGTAGGCCTAAATACCTGATGGCACTCAGGACAGATGTACTTGACACTATTAAAATAGTAGCGGCTGATTATGATGCCCCAGACGCTAGCCAGCACTACCCAGGCTGCAAAGGGCCACCATATCCCCTTAACAATCCAGAAAATGATGGAAAACCACTGCCATGCAGTTACGGGTATTCCTGTTAAAATCATGGTCAGGCGCATTTTTCTTAATTTTTTCTTACCTTCCATAATAAGAGCTATGTCATTGATGGATTCGAGGGAGAAGGTTTTTACGTTGATTCCGTTTTTCAGCTCACGCAGCTTGGACAATTTTTCCTGCTTTTCAGATATCTCTGACTCCAGGGCAGTCTCCTGCTGCTCCACCAGTATGGATATTACTTTTTCCGGATGCTCTTCTTTAAGTATCTGGGAAATAGCATCTATGGGCAGATCCAGTTCACGTAAGAAGCAGATGACCTTCATGAGCTTTAAGTCCTCTTCCGAATAAAGGCGTCTGCCGCCCTCGGACAACTCACTGGGGACAAGTATCCCTCTGGTATCATAATACTGAACTGTTCTGACTGTAACACCACAAAGCTTGGCAAGCTCTCCCGTCGTGTATTTTGACATAGCTTTCACCTCCTTATGCCACGTATTTTAGTATATTACGTAGCGTAACAAGCAATACCTTACGTAAGGGGATTTTTTATTTTTTCTGCTGCTATTAAAACTTCTTCGTCTTTAAATCGTCTTCCGGCTATCTGAAGACCTATGGGCAGACCGTCTTTGGTAAGGCCACAGGGTACCGAGCAGGCGGGGTTGCCGGAAAAATTATACAGGAAGGTCTGTGTGTAACCAATCAGGGGTTCTGTTTTTACCCCCTCTATCTCCACAGGCCCCAGGGTATTGTGATCGTCAGTGTTTTTCACAGGATTACAGGAGGTAACCGGGGATATCAGAAGGTCGTAATGGTCAAAAATGTTCTGAATCTCATCAAACACTTCCGTACGGATCAAGTGAAAATCATAGTAGTCCATAACAGTGCTGTCCATAGCCAGGTGATTCCAGTAAACAAATTCCTGTGGAAAATCTTCGGGATGTTCTTTTACCAGGTCTACGCCATTTTGAATCCTAAGCTTTTCCTCTATGGCAGTATCTATGCAAATGGCTCTGCACCAGCTTTCTGCCATTTCATAGGCCGTGTGCTTAAAAGTAAAGTGTACTTCACTGACTTCTGCTCCGGCTGCTTCAAAAGCCTTGGCTGCCCGGGCTACCGCCTTGCGTATCTCAGGATCTACAGGGAAAATGTCAAAATCGTAGGTGAGTGCCACCTTCATGCCCCGCAGATCTCTCTGCAGCTCCTTCTCATAATCTTTTTCTATATTGTGCTTTAATGGGTCACGGTCACTGTATCTGCTCATGGCACCCAGCAGAATGGCTGAGTCCTTTACAGACTTTGTCAGCCCTCCGGGTACGCAGTAGGGGTGGGTAGCAGACCAGGCATCCGGGCGGCAAACATTGGGGATAAGGCCTGCGCTGGCCTTAAAGCCTATCAGTCCGCACCAGGCTGCAGGGATACGGATAGAACCGCCTGCATCCCCACCTTCAGCTATGGTTACCAGGCCATCTGCCACTGCGGCAGCACTGCCTCCGGAGGATCCGCCTGCATTATACGCCGGATTATAGGGATTACCTGTGGGGCCGTACATTTTATTATCTGTAGTGCCTCTGAAGCCAAAGGCGGGAGCGTTGGTTTTACCTATAGCTATACCTCCCAGCTCCTCCATAGCCAGGCAAAAAACGGAGTCGTACTCATCTACGGCAGTCATGCATTTTACGCCACCATGGGTGTTGGTCCAGCCTTTTTTCGAAGGCAGGAAGTCCTTTAAAGCAAAGGGAACACCTGCAAAGGGGCCGCAGTATTCCCCGGCCTCCAGCCTTTTTTCCAGCTTTTCCGCCTGGGAAAGAGCATAGTCCTTCATGGTATAAACGAAGGCATTAATGGCTGAATTGCGTTCTTCTATCCTTTGGAAAAAATATTCAATTATCTCGGTAGGCCGCAGCCTGCCTTCATTTACCATCTGGCCTATTTCCCATGCTGCCAGCTTCTCTATTCCGTCCGGCTTGGTTTTATCCATTTTATATCCTCTTAGTCTGCTTTGGTGTAATTAATATATGCTTCGCCAACATTCTCTTTTTGCCAGCTCTTACATACCTTGTATCCAATAGGGGAGAAAACCATCTCCATTACCAGCTCCAGCAGGGCGCCGAAGGCGGATGTTCCAAGTACCGTAAGCCATGTCCAGCCCAGGCTGGTGCCTATGGAAAGCTTGAAAAATACTAAGAAAGCAAGTGCTGTAAAAATCATGTTATCCACAAACTGGCCGATAGCTGTAGACACATATGTTCTGGTAATATATGCTGCTACTCCGTCGGGATTAGCCTTGAATCTGTTGCCGATGGCTGCATTGACCAGGCTGTTAACTACGCCTGAAATAACAAAAGCGATGGAGCTGGCCAGCAGAATCTGCCAGGTCTGGGCAAATGCTGCGTTGAAGGTGGCATACTGCTCAGCTGTGGCTGCGCCTACATTAATCATGGTAACCAGCTGAAAAATACCTACACATACCAGATTCACGAAAAGTCCAAATACGTTGAGCAAAATGGCTGCTCTTTTACCAAAGGTTTTGGTGACGATATCCATGCAAAGGAATGGTATCCAGCTGATAAGAAGGCCACCGGTAATCCCCAGCCAGGAGGGCTCAGTCATAATGATTGTCTTGCCCGCCATAAGATTCATGATAACAACAGATACTACAAATACTGATGTTACAAGGCCCGGGATGCTTCTGAGTAATACTTTGTACTCGTTAAAAATGTTACGTTTCATAAAAATTCCTTTCACGACTTTCGAAAATAAAAAGAGGATGGCATACCACCCCCTAATCACTCAAAAGTCCTAGTTTTGTTTAGAGACAGGATGGTTACGAACTGTCTGTTATATAATTGCCTGGTGATTATACTCTCTTATTTCAATAAATTCAAGCTTTTTGTAATAAAGTGTGACAGGGGGACGTGACTGATTGACACATTCATCTCCAAGCAATCCCATTCTTCATCTAAAACTTGATACTTTTCTACTTTTTCCGGCACAACGTCTACAAATCCTGCAGCCTTATAACAGTAATATGCTGACTCATTATTTCTAAACACTCCTAATGAAACCTTCTTGGCGCCAAATATTTCTTTTGCAAAGATTAATCCCAGCTGAAGCATTTTCTTTCCATAGCCCTTACCTCTTTTACCAGGGGCAACAATAACAAAGCCAAATCTTAACTCAGCAAACGACTCTGTTGGTTGTCTCATTGTAAAAAAGCCAATCACCTCGTTGTCATCTATAGCTGTAAATGCCATCAAATCACTTACTGAATTAAATTGTTCGACAGATAACGGGTATGCTCCCAGTACACCTGCTGTCCATTTATAAAATGCCTTTTCATCCTTTGTCCATGATAATATTGTTTCAGCGTCTTTTACATTATAAGGTCTTAGTCTTAACATCTTGTTCACCTTTCACCACAAAACTTCTGACATACTATTACAATTCAACCACCATACCCGTAGATAGATAGTCTAACTTGTCCTTCATCACATTTTTCATAATTTGATATGCCTTTGTACCAGTGCAATGACATGTATAAAATGTACTGTCCAGTGCATTTAGTTCTCTTGCAATGTTGGAAATGAGTTCATCACTTTCATATTTCTTACTGGTTGGATTAAACAGATGAAATCCACCTATTACACAAGAAAGATTCTTTTCAGCATTCATTTCATAATATTTCTCTATAATATTCACAATTCCATTATGTGAACATCCAGTGAACAATATATCCTTATCTTTTTCTTTTACAATCAAATATTGCTCATGTTCAAATTTGTCTTCTTTTAATTTGCCATCATACTTTGATAATAGTTTCTTATTTGCAGTTGAAAAAAATTTTCTATTTTTTACATCAGTAAATAGTGTGAGTTCGTTATCAATTTCACAGATTCCATCAGTCAAAACAATCTGATTACTTTCCTTTAATGACTCATCAAGTCCAACTGGAAATGGAATACCACACACCTTGACATAATGCTTTTCAAATGCTGTTTTCGTCAGAAAAATCTTAGCCGCATGATTGTTTTCCATAAATGCCTTTAGTCCTTTTCCATGGTCCGCATGACCATGTGATATCACTACTGCATCGATATCTTTAATATCAATACCAAGCTTTATGGCATTCTC
>JAZUFN010000207.1:0-7139 GCA_045640725.1 Lachnospiraceae bacterium | reverse complement strand
TCCGGCTTTGAGCTAATTATAGATACTTTTTTTCAAAAAAGCCATCAAAAAAGGAATAAAAAACTTCCACCAGTCGTATTTTAGTTCGAAAGGTGGAAGTAACCATTACAAAGTGGAATTAAATTTTACAAGTGACCAAAGTTTTTTGCCTGTTTTTGCCATTTTTTTATTGATTTCGAAAGCAGTCTCACTGGCAAATGGCGGCTAATTTCGTACCATAGCACTTCTTTAGCCGTCATATCATGCAAAAATGTGACAAAAAGATACGTCCCCCTGTCACATTCTTCTGGATAAAAGGCGTATCACTGCAACAATTCCAAAAATAAAGACAAGAATTGCAACTGTGATTCCAATGATGGTAGGTCTTAAATCTTTTTGTTCTTCCGGGTCTGCTGGTAGTATGCCTTGCAGCTTTTGATACGTCTCTTCTGAGAAATCGTCGGTACCGTAGTATTTCTCATAGTAGTCCGCTGCCTTATCCAGAATTTCCTCTGTTTCACTGGTGTAGATGATGTCTGTCTCTCCTACCTTTATGCCATGATAGTAGAATTCCGCACGACCTATTATATTTTTACCTTTAACTATACGAATAAGCTGGTACAGTCTGCAATTATTTGTAACCAGACTCAGGTCGGCTTCCTTCGGAGCCACTATTTTTGCCTCGGAAAGGCTGAGTACCATCTCACTTTTACTTTCAAAAGCAGATTTTTCATCAAATAATCCGGGAAAGGCACTGACCGCGTCATCGGATGAAGCTCCACCGTAATTCACCATATGGAAATTGTTAAATCCATAGTCAAAAAGTGTCATTGTGTCTTTGTAGCAATCATCGGATACCTTTTCACCCAGCACTACACATACCAGATTCAGACCGTCACGCTCGGCAGTGGTAACGAGACAGTTACCAGCCTCATCGGTATGCCCTGTTTTGCCTGCATATACTCCCTGATACTTTATTTTTTTACGAAGAATCTGATGAGTCTGTGCCAGTACTCTTTTCTGATTAGTCTTATTGGTAGCAGGAAGCTCATAGTAATAATTGTTGGAGATACGACAAAAAGTGGTATACTCTACGCACTTTTTCATAATAAGGGCCAAATCATAGGCACAGGTATAATGGCTGCTGTCATGAAGGCCATGTGGGTTGGTAAAATGCGTATTTACGCATCCCAAATCCTTGGCCCGCTGATTCATCATCTTAACGAATTCCGTAATATCGCCATCTGCCACATGCTCTCCTACCGCATAGCACACTTCATTGGCAGAGGCCAAAAGTATTGAGTAGAGGCACTGCTCCATCGTCAGTTCTTCCCCCTGCACTACGCCGATGCGGGAGCTGTCCCAGCCCACGGTGTGGATAGCATCGTAGGACATGGTAACTATGTCAGACAGAGGGCATTGCTCGATAGCCAAAAGAGTTGACATGATTTTGGTAGTACTGGCAGGATACATTTTTTCCTGGGGATTTTTGCTGTAAAGTATAGTGCCTGTAGTCATATCCATAAGAATCGCTGCACCGGCATTTATCTGAGGAGGTCCCGGCCATACATTCTTATCCTCTTCGGCCGCCACGGGAACGGGCACAGTAAGCAAAGCCACCCCCACAATCAAAAGGGCTGCCAATAAACACATTATCCTCTTGTTAATCGTCTTGAACAGTTTCAAAATCAAACCTCTGGCTTCTTGGCTACAAGTCGGCAAATTGGATTGCCCATGGCAGAAAACTTTTCCTCGTACTCTGTCATAACATTGCCTTCAACATACTCACTGTGATGCAAATCATATGTGCAGGAAACCAGCTGCCAGCCGGCTTCCTTAATTGTCTCTACTGAAAAATCAAAGAGGCCTCTATTGTCAGTCTTAAAAATAAGCTCACCCTCGGCCTTCAATATCTGCTGATATTTTTTTAGGAAAGTCCGGCTGGTAAGTCTGCGCTCAGCATGTCTTTCCTTGGGCCATGGATCGGAAAAATTAAGGTAGATTCTGTCCAGCTCATCGGCATCAAACATATCGCATACCTCTGTAGCATCCTCGCACATGAGGCGAATATTGGAAGTATCTGTACCCGCCTCTTCCTCAGCATTCAGCTTGGCAATACCCTTTATCAGGACGCTGGTGTATCTCTCCATGCCCAGGTAATTAATATCAGGGTTCTGCTGAGCCAGGGTAGTCAGAAATCTGCCCTTACCCATACCTATCTCTATATGAAGGGGCTTGTCATTACCAAAAAGCTTCCTCCACTGTCCCTTTTTTTCCTTTACATCCTTTACTACAAAAGGGCTACTCTGCACCATTTCATCGGCGCCCTTGATTCTTCTAAGTCTCATTTTCTCTCCTTTTATTGAACGAAGTGAAATAAATGGAGAACTCTGAAAGAGTTTGAAAAGCTAAGCCTTCACGCGATAGCGTGAACTATAATGGCTTAGCGACCTCTTCCTCTCCTTTTTTGAACGAAGTGAAAAAATGGAGAACTCTGAAAGAGTTTGAAAAGCTAAGCCTTCACGCGATAGCGTGAACTATAATGGCTTAGCGACCTCTTCCTCTCCTTTTATTGAACGAAGTGAAATAAATGGAGAACTCTGAAAGAGTTTCCCCTTTTTACTCCGGATATACAAATCGCTTATTTTCCACCAGTTCTTTTTTGTAGCGCTCTACATAGAACTTGCACATATTTAAATTCTGCTCGCTGTAATTACCGCATTCCTCAGGCCGAGCTCCGGGAATCTCACCCTCATAAGCCAGAATAAAATCGCACATCTCAATGATTAGCTCATAAATATCTGCAGGCTCCAGGTATCCAAACATTACCAGGTAACAGCCTGTACGACAGCCCATCGGTCCAAAATATACCACGCTGTCCTTCATACGGCTGTTGCGAAGGAAGGTGGCACCCATATGCTCCAATGTATGGAGGGCGGGCATATCTATTACAGGCTCGCGATTGGGAGCTGTAAATCTCATGTCAAAAGATGTAACCACTGTGTCACCCTGTTTGTCTCTTCTGGACACATAAAGTCCGGGAAAAAGATTAAGATGATTCATTTGAAAGCTTGCTATTTTTTCCATATAATCTCCTTTTTTGAACGAAGTGAAAAAATGGAGAACTCTGAAAGAGTTTGAAAAGCTAAGCCTTCACGCGATAGCGTGAACTATCATGGCTTAGCGACCTCTTCCTCTCCTTTTACGAAAATACTTCTCTTATATTTTTTACCAGTAAATCAGCCATTTTCCTCTGACAGGCCTTGCAGGGGTGCCAGTCGGAGCCTCTGTCAGTCTCACCCATGTGCTCCGCATACTCTATAAAATGCATTTTATCGTCTCCGGACTCGGCCACCAGCTCCGCTACAGTGGCATCCAGGTCCTGGCCCATAACGCCCAGTGTACAGAAAATATGGGCGTCGGGACGATGTGCCCTAATAACGGCCAGCAGGTCCTTGTAGGCAGCTTTATAAGCTGCTACTCTGTCGGCCTTGCCACGGGTATAACTAAAATCATTGGTGCCCAGATTGATGACTACCACCTGGGGTATAAATGATGAGAAATCAAAGTCCTCTGCTACTTCCAGACCATAATATTTGTATCCTGCTATGTCTGTCTTTTTGTAGACCTCCGACATCAGCGGAGATGTAGTCTCTGCCTCGTCTCTCTCCGGTGGTATCCACTGACTGATAAGGCCATTGCCACTCCAGGATACCAGGTGCAGGTCTGCATCCAGATCCTCCGCTGCCAGATAAGCGTAGGCCAGAATAGGATTTTCTGTAGAAGTAGAAAATGGAACGGTAGCCTCCGCTGCCTCTACACCGTAGCCGCAGGTAATGGAATCACCGATCACCTCCATTTTGAATGGCTTTTCAGGTGTAGGCGCTATATATCCGTCAGCCTCCACATCTATAATACCCACTTTTCCGAAATTGGTCTCAGAAAGACGGACTATACGGATTATTTTTTCCTTTTTATCGCCCTTATATATCTCGTATTCTGCTTCTAACCGGTCCAACGCAATACGCTTTGTATACACTCCATCAACAAATACGCCTATAAAGCCTTCTATAACAGGGTCCTTTGGGTACTCAGAACGAATGCGGGCAAGCACACAGCTTGCATCCGTCTTAAATTCTATGTACGCTGCAGAAAAGCTCAGGTAGAGTGTGCCATCCTTTTCCACATGACGGCCGCAGATTTTAAAATCATCTTTTGTTACTTTCATATAGTCTCCTAAAAAGGATATAGTCTGTTAGAGTATAACGCATTTGAACCAGAAGTACAAGGGAGCACCACAGGTGATATTACCTATTCATCACACTTTATAAGTAAATATATGATTTTACAAATCCTCCCCATTAGGCTATTATGATGACAGAAATAATCTGTCAGCTAAGGAGCCCCTATATGAATGACCAGCTCTTACTCACACCAATAGCACATATTTTTACGGATATGACTGATAAATTCGGTATCCCCAGGCAGTCCGGCATAGTACCGGAGCTAAGGGGACGCTTGATTTTCGAGCCGGAATTTCGTGATATTAATGCTTTCAAAAAAATAGAAGAATATAGTCACCTCTGGCTGATATGGGGGTTTTCTGCCAATAAGGAAAGGAATAATACCTTTCACGCCACTGCTCGCCCGCCCATGCTGGGTGGCAATGAACACGTAGGAATTTTTGCCTGCCGTAGTCCATATAGGCCGAATCCTCTGGGCTTAAGTCTGGTAGGTTTTGAAAGCATTGAAAACGACCCGGAGCTGGGCCCTATCCTCAATGTATCCGGTATCGATATGCTGAATGGCACTCCCATCTATGACATCAAGCCATACCTGCCCTATGTGGAATCAATCCCTGATGCCTCCAATGGTTTTGCCAGAGATACAAAAACAGGAGAGCTGACAGTAAACTGCTCTCCCAAGTTATTAACATCCATACCTGAAGCTTCACGCGGTACCCTTTTAGCCCTGCTTACCAACGACCCTCGACCCCATTATCAGAATGATCCGGAACGCATATATAAGCTTTCTTTTCAGGATTTTACAGTATCTTTTAAGGTAATGGACTCTATACTTACGGTTATTAACATTTCTCACGGACTTTACACATAAGCAATGCCTTTCCTATTTCCTTTACACACTTATAGTAAAGGCTACTTTTGCGTTGTCTGCCCTCATCCAGTAGCATCAGATCCAGTTCCCCCAGATGACAGAATCTTTTTAATCTTTCATAGTAGGGAATAAACATTATTTTGTCTCTTTTTATTCCATATTCCCGTATTAAAAAGTTTCTTATATTTTTGGGTGTGACTTCACACCGGCTTGAATAGCCGTTTATTACATAAATGTTCTTTTTATCATCCCCGGTCTTTTCCTTAAAAAACTCTTTGATTTCTTCCATGTCCACCGGTAAAAAAATCACATTGAAATCCGCTTCTCTCATTGCTTTGTAGCTGTCTGAATTATTCCGCCCGGACAGGTCCAAAAACATCAATTCTTCGTCCCCCGTCGGAAATACCTTCCTGTCATATGGCTCCGGAGGCCTGTAAATATATATAGCCGAGTCTTTTCTACTGATAAGTATTCTTTTTTCATCAGCTTTGGTATGAAAGCGGTCATCATACCAAAGTAAATAGTGGAGATATTGAGGAGCATCTCTGGAAAAGCTTTCAGTCTCAGATGCTACAATATCTATCCTGTGATCCACTTGCGAAATATAGTAATCCAGCATTTTTTTACTGATATGATTACTTCTAAGTCCAATATTGGTCTTAAAGTATTGGTTTGTCGCCATAGCTATGGCAATCATATTGGTAGTTACGCCCTTCTCTCTAAAAGGTGACCAGAAAGACACCTTGAGCATGCTATTCATATTTTCTACGCCCCATCCCACTTATTTATTGGTGTCAAATACTTGACACCAATAATATAATCCCCGGTCTATCCTGCATCAAGGCTGATTTCAAGGCGCAATTTCCCCAAGAGTGCCACTTTTTTCATGGTTTTTCTATAAATTCCATACGATTTATCCATTATATATTCATAGGCAAAAAATCTTTTTTCTCAGGGCTTCCTATGTATACAACTGGGCATTTGTAAAAAATACTTTGTAATTCTGCTACAAAATGGCCTATCTATTCTCCACATATTTCACAAGGCTTTTTTCCGATTTTCGTCGTAAAAGCAAGGCGCCATCATACTTTGGACCTTATTCATTCAAAAATCCATCTTTCAGAAAGAATTCCTAAAAATAGTTTACTTGTATACCAAAGCGTCTTCGTGTACATGACATTCTATAAATATTATTTCTACCCCTGCCGCCCTTGCTTCTGCCATCGCTGTTCCAAATTCAGGATGTGTTGCCACATTGGGACGCACCTCATGAATATCCTCCATCTGAATAACAAATCCCAGCATAGTATGATATCCTTCTTTTTTAGCCTTAATCAGCTCATGAATATGCTTCACACCACGCTCAGTAGGTGCATCCGGAAAATACCCCACTCCATCCACCTCCAGAGTACATCCTTTTATCTCCAGGAGATATTTTTCATCATTTTTTTCCATGTAAAAATCAATGCGAGAGCTACCATAGGTGTATTCCGGAACAATCCTGCTGTAGCTTTGAGCTTCCAGCCATTCCTTCGCCACTTTATTGGGTGCCTGACTATCTATATTGATTAAACCAAAATCCTTTTTATATACTGCTATCAGGTCGTAACGAGTCTTTCTGTCCTGATTGTCAGACTCTTCCAAGATAACCTTCACCCCCGGCAGCAGGAGTTCCTTGCAACGACCTGTGTTTTTCACATGCACCGTCTCTGTCTTGCCATCCACTTCTACATGAGCGATAAAACGATTGGGACGATCAATAAAAACTGCCCTTTTGATTTTATTATATTTCATATATGCCTATTATCCTTTCGCCCTCTTATACCTATTAAAAAAGGGCTACCCTTATGGTAGCCCCTATGATGACATTATACAATAAATTTTTTCATATCTTTCTGAATATCGTTGGCAATACCCAGGTTGGATCCGGCCTTTTCATTCAATTCACTCATATTTTCAGCTATTACACTGACTGCCTCAGCATTTTCGGAAACACTCTTCGCTGTATCACTTACTGACTCATCAATATTTTTTACGGAAGAATC
>JAZUFN010000206.1:0-16147 GCA_045640725.1 Lachnospiraceae bacterium | reverse complement strand
GGCTTCAGGCTTCACACCCTCGTACTTGCCGGCTACCTTAGCGGCCTTTACAGCCAGGATACCTTCATCCTTTGCAGTGGTTACTGCTGCAACTGTTGTTGCTGCATCGATAGCTGCCTTGGCATCATTTGCTGCTGCCACTACATCAGCTGATGTATCTCCGTTTACTTCCGCATCAATAGCATCCTTAGCCTGCTCCTTGGCAATATCAAGAGCACTGCCTTCGTCCAGCTCCACTACAACACTGCTTACAGTGACGCCGGCAGCTATATCAAATACGAAATCCTTCTGGATTGTAGCCTCGGCTCCGATTGTGATATCACCTGCTACTGTACCG
This sequence comes from Lachnospiraceae bacterium, assembly GCA_045640725.1. GTDB lineage: Bacteria > Bacillota > Clostridia > Lachnospirales > Lachnospiraceae > RGIG3528. The sequence goes on along the minus strand of JAZUFN010000206.1, from coordinate 15,810 downwards.
TCATAAGTCTCCTTTTTACCTAAGGATTTACCGTTTTCATCAAACAGCTCAACCGTCAGATTTCCGAAAGTACGGTCTGCCAAAGAGGTATTTTTCAAAGAAACTGTTACAGTATACTTATCATTTTCTGCCTTTGTTGTGTACTCTACTCTGACTGTGCCATCTCCAAGTGGATTGATGGAAGCAAATTTTGCAGATGTAGATACTGTTTTCTGAGTTGTATTATTTGTAACTCTGGCTACAGTCTTAAGCTGAATGCCGCCATTCGGTATAGCATCTTCATCGCCTAAAAGCTCGTTCAAATCATCCTTTGTAAGATTAATGATGGCAACATATCCACCGTTGTCCAGTGCTTCAAATGCTTCACCGTCCAGTACCACAGGTGCTATTACAGGTATGGAAGCTCCTGTCTGATACAGGTCAATTTCTACATTCACATCAGTGTTGCCTGTGAAATTAACAAATCCGGCATTGGACAATTCAACTGCAATAGTACGCTCACCATTTCCTTCCTTGATTGTACGCACTCTGTCAATGCTGATTTCAGGTCTGTTGAAGGATACAGTATCGCCGGCGTTTACATTCTCACTTGAAGTGAAGGCATAATCAAATTTCATCTGATTAAAGTTCTGCCCCACCGGTATAGTACGGATCAGCTCTGCTTTTCCGCCCGGCATTAACTCTGCAATCTTCTCGGTTTCACTATTTAACTTAATGTCATGGAGTTCGGAGATACCCTTATTAGTAAGTGTAAAACGAACAACTGCAGGTAAGCCCGGAATAATGTCTTCTGTCAGTACGTCTACCTTTACATCCAGTTTTTCCTCGAAGGTAAAGGACTTAAGCTCCATGGCATTTTTTGCCACCTTGGTAAGAATCTTTATGGAATCTTCCTTCAGAAGATCTTCCTTTGCCTTGTTGTATTCTGCATCACTGGAGTAATTCTCACGCTTAACGATCTCATCTACGATGCTCTTAATCTCTATGGAATCGCTCTCTGTCTGATTACCGCTATAATCTGATTCTTTTAACAATACAGATACGGTCTTCTTATCAGCATCAGCATATACATTGAAATCATCAACAACAACGTTTTTCTTTGTTCTGTAAATCTCCTGTGCAGGTGTGATTCCGATTGTTCCGGAAGCATTCTTCCATAACTTGGCACCCATGACAACATAACTGTCATCAGTATCATGGCCTGTCCAAACGATGGCCAACTCGTCAACGGTTGTGCCGCTTCCGATGGATGCCAGTTTGAAATTGGATGTAATACCAAGATCTCTCATCTGAGATACGCTGCTTGGGAAGTCATCATAAATCAGACCGGTTTCCAGATTGATGCAAAGCAAGTTTACATCTGCCTTGTTTTCGTCCTTTGCAAACCATGCAAGAACCGCACAATCCTTGCCGTCTACCTTGCACTGTACAGCGTTCACGTTTTCGTCCACATAGTCGTTGGTTGTAGCTCTGACGATCTTTACAGACAGGTCACTGTTATCTACTATTGCATAATAGGTTTCAAAACCGCCACTCATCTTTGCAGTAGGGTCTGTATCCACGGTAAAGCCGATTACCGAATATGTATCACCTGCTACTACATCCATGGATTTTGGTGCGCCTGAATTAGAATTGAATACTGCCTTGGATTCTGTTGACCAGGTACCACCATTATATACACTGACACGGATCTCATCCTGAACATCAAATGTCAATGGCTCATCCGGATTGGAACCGATGGCACTTCTCCAGGAAACGATAGCATTTGTACCGTTCATAGATACCTTAGGAGAAATGTCTGCTGCACAATTATCTGTAAGCTTTTCCGGTGCAGACCAGGCTGTGCCGTCATATACACTTGCAAAAATTTCTGTGGACTGCAAAGCCACGCTTAATGCCTCGCCTGAGGTCTCATCGTCAGTATCAAGCTTATCGGTCTGACGTGCCCAAACAGCGATATACTGGCTGCCGCTTCCGCTTAAATCAATATAGTAATCTGCGATGTAGTCTGTCTTGTTATTCTCAGCAGGATCAATAGCACCCTTCTTTACGTAAGCTCCGGATTCCTTCACTGCATAGCAGATCTTTCCTGCTTCAAGGTATACAGCCAGCTTACCATCCTCAGACAGTACTGTGGCCTCATCTCCTGTAAGGTCTGTAGCTGATACCAGATTGCCGCCAACGCTTGGTGGTGCACCAAAAGCACGAAGCTTCTTGCTATCCACACTTAAGTACAGCTGACCGCCCAACAGGCTGGCTGAATAAGGATTGCCTGCGCTGGTAATACCACCCCACTGAGCTTCTATAGCGTCATAAGCTCCATGAGTTTTTTCAAAACCAAAGGAAATAGATGCAAACTTCTTCTCATAAGTAATCATCAGAACCTTGGCCACCAGTTTAAGGCTTACGCCACCTTCGCCGCGGAACTGAGTACCTGTCTTGGTGGAGGATCCCTGTGCTGTCAGAATCTTCTGCTCAGCTTCAAAATTCACTTCACCAAAAATACCGATCTGGGCACTGGCAATAAGAATATCCACACCAAAGCCACAGAATGCTTCCATGCCTGCATCCAGCAAAATGTCGATTAACATGGCATTGGCACCGGAAGACAGTCTTGCGCTTAACATAGCATCCAGTCCTGCATGAGCACCGAATGATATGGTAGCACTGACACCTGCACCAATAGGGAAGTCCTGAGAATACTCATACTTAAACTTTGCAGCAGCTCCAAAATCACCGCCTACAAAGGAGATAACCCATTTCTTATCTTTGATGCTATAGCCTGCACGGGCAATCATCGCACCGCTGAAGGACAGATCTACACTAGTCTTGCTGTCGCCATCATCATCGTCATCGTCGTCTTTGTCTTCAGAAGCTTCATTGATCTTTTCAATCAGTTCCATAGCTTCATCCAGCAAATCCGATGTCAAATCATCTTCTATGCCGCCCGGGAACTCGTCCGGATCAGGCTCATAATCGTTCAATGTAACAAGGATATTAAATACCGTTGGATCTGCAGTAGGAATCAAAAGCAGATTGAATCCATCTTTCTCCTTGCTTCCGTTGATAGCTGCGAAGAAGGACATACCCTTGGCTAAGATATCTCCGCCGGGAACAAGATTGCCGAGGAGTTTATCAAAGCTCAAGCTCTCTTTAATCTCATTGGTAGCTTCATTGGTAGCCTGTGTCATGTCCTTACTGCTTTCAGGACGCTGGGCACCAATCTGATTAATCACCTTATAATCTGCAAAAAGTCTGCTGTCCTCTACGCCGTCATATTTTACTATCGAACTGATGGCATCAGATTCATTTGCTTTAAGCCATCCATTGTAAGTGCTTGCATCCAAGGTCTGAGTCACTTCGATATATGGGAAAGAAGAGAACTCATACACCTTTACCATAGCGCTCTGATTAGGCAGTGTTTTTCCCTTGGAATTCTGAACATAGACAGCCAGCTTCTTTGCATCTTCCACAAGCTTGCTCTGACCTGTAACCGCATCCTTTTCCACAAGGGCTTCTTTGCCCCACAGACGAACAAACTGCGTGATTTTTGCGGACTTATAGTTCTCGCTGGCACCCAGGTAGGTGTGAGAATCATCAACTGCTACTGCACCGATGCTCTTTCCGTCCTTAAATGCCTCGAATATCTCCTTATCAATAAATGCAGACTGCTTTGTTGCTGCTGTTGTTGCTGTCAGGTAAACCTTTTTGCTGGCGCTTCTGCGATTGGAAGCACCGGAAAGCAGATTCATTTCCACGATTTCAGGGCGATATGTATCGCCTGCGAAGGAAATCTCATAAATAAAGCTGATTGCATCACTATCACTTATGATACTATCCAATGATCCGGACTCGTAGAACTGGCCGGCATTGTAATAAACAGTAATCTTACCGAACTTATCTGTTTTGAATGTCAGGTCATATAAGCCATTTGACTTGGCGATATCAGTATCAGTAGTATCGGTGGCATTCTTTAACAGATCTGCTTTCACAAGATACTCGCCACTAAGATATGCACCGCCTCTGATAGTCACATCTGTATTGGCTAAAGGTGTTCCATCCGGCTTCACCAGCTGGATAACGGATTTGTACTCTGTCAGCTTGAAGGTGTTGATAGGGTATGACCATCCACCACTTTTATAGAAGCTGCCTTCTCCTGATTTCAACTTGTCAACATAGGTCATACCTACAAGCTTGGAGCCGTTATTATCAGCTGAGAAATAGATAGCAGTGTCCTTATCAAAGCCTTCCGGCAAGTAAATAGCCAGCTGACCCTTATTATCTGATTTAAGTGTCTTTGTCTCTCCACCATAGGTAAATGTTACTGTGGTCTCAGCAAGAGGATAGAACTGGAAGAGGTAAAGCTGATTGTCCAGTCTGTTATACTTGATGGTGACCTCAGTAGAAAGTCCTGTATTTACGTGAGTAGCGGTAAATGTGCTTGTTCCGTTAACCATCGCATAAGCTGCATGATGCTCGTTCGGAATGTACTTATAATCTTCGCGTACAGTTGTTCCAATGCCATTTTCTGAGTTCTCACTTGACCATAAGAAACAATCATCGATCAAGCTCCATGTCACTCCGCCGGCTTTAACATATACAACAGCATCATCATTAAGAGCTGTAGCCAGGTCATTCATTGTAAATTTGTCTGCTGTAAAGCCTAAGGACATTCCATCTTCTGACTTCAGACTTTCAACAAATGTATGGTAATCTAAATCAAAGGTCTTGCCGTCAACAGACTGCATGCAAACATCTTGACCATTAATCGTGATATCTCTGACTGTAATGCCCAATTTGCTGGAATCATATGCAATGAGCAGTACCGATTCGCTGGACCAAGGAACAGCGTCAGGGTCATTGGAAGCATAAACTGTAACAGCGAAGCGCTCTTTCAGCTTTCCGTCCGGAATTGGAAGATCAGCCGCGCTGAGCTTCACTGAGCTCTGGCTGAAATCAGTAAAGGTTTCCTTTTTAACTACAGCACCATTAGACTGAGCAATAACCTCATAGAACCATTCTTTCTTGGTTGAATTTGCGTTTACACCATTCCACTTCCATGCAAAAGTATAATCTTCGCCCTCATTGATATAATTGCGCCAGTCCGCTGTTGCCTCAATACCTACCGGAATTTCCTTAATCTCCAGTGTAGCAGTATTCTCAAATGTAGCCGGAGTTCCGCCTTCATCTGCATAGCTTGCTGCCAGCTTCACTGTATAAGTCCCCACGTTAAGTCCTGCACTGGCAGGAATTACAGTGCTAAACTTCGGATTTGCAACAGAGACTGTTATTTTATTGGTATAAACAGCTGTGCCGGTTGCTTCTGTTCCGGCATAAACATTGACGTTAATCTCTGTACCCGTTTTTCCCTGCTCTTCCTCAAGAGAATGCAAATTGGTACCAAACACCACAGATGCATCCTGTCCATACTTTGCAGTGATTGTCTTATAGGAATTCGGAACCAAGAGATATGGATTGCTTGGCTCTACGACGTGAATCTTAGCACTCTTAAGCACAAATGTGCTTGGTCCACCGGTAACTGTCAACGTAAAGTACACATTTCCTTTGGCAACAGGCACTATCTCAGCAACCACACGGGTATACTTATGACCGTTCTCATCTGTATATTCTTCAGTGGTTGTATTTACCATAGCAACATTTTCATCGGATGAAGTCCATGTAAAATATTGCGGATCCACATTAAGACTTGTTAGATCCCTATTTGCATCAAATTCATAGGTGATTTTCAGAGGCTCTAACGCTGGAGTAGCCATCAACGCATCATTGTACTCAACGTAATCAAGCTTAGCAATATCAGCACTAAATGCCCCTGCAGAATCTCCTATTGCATACTGCTTCCATGTGTCATTATAGGCAATTTCCAAATCTGTGTTTTTAAGAGATTCAGTACCGCCTTTTCGTATAACAAGCAAGCTGTTTCCATATATCTTCCCGTTTGCTTCATCATTTGCATCATCTCCGAAATCGTAGATTTCCTGCACATAATCCGGAAGATCCCCATCTTTAAGTCTGTTTTCCGGATCCAGGAAATAATCATAAGGATTTGCAGCATCAATTTCCGGTGCAGTATATAATCGCAAATCCGTAATTTCCATTCCGGCACCTAAGTATGAAGGAATATCAATGTAGAAATAGTCCGGATAATCTGTAAATGACTCTTGAATATATTCATAATTCCCGGAAACATATTCTTCTTTCAAATAATAAACTGTCTCATCAGACCAGTGAACATTAATTGGGACGCGGTCTCCGGTACCGTTGATCTTGATATATGCATTATGGAAATGGCCGATTCCGTTACTATCCGGCTGAGTGGAATAATTGACGAGTTTTTCCACCATCCGTACTCTGTTGCTTACAATTCCGTCGTAATAAACTGGCCAATCTTTTGAGTAATATCCATAAGACAGAATCAAATCTTTTGTTTCATCTTCAGTAAGTGGATTGTCGTTTTCATCTACGACAAGCTTATTTTTGATTCTGCAAATTGCTCCAATATCAAATCGAAGTCTTGTTGCGCTGCCGTTGGCATCTTTTTCGATGGTCAGTCCGCCGTGTTCTTCTCCAAGGTCACAAATCTCCTTAAAGAAGTTCATATACTCAACTATGTTAACTAAAGACTCATCTCTACTGTTTTTAATATACTTCTGTCTCCAGGAATCCGTAGACTTATCACGTACTCCCGGCTCTACTATAGCAGCATTAACACAGTAGAAATCCGGACCTGCTGCAACACAAAGATCATCCTGCTCCTTATACTCCGCCAGCAATGCATCAATGAATGAAAATTGAATAGCGTAATTATCCAAATTCTTTATTTCGATTCCGGACACTAGCGACCTCTGCGGCACCAATTGCTTCGAATCGCTGTCATAGACATCTATCGTGCGATCTTTCGGCAATAAGTTTACGTACTTCATAAGGTTCTTCTGTTGATCAGACATGGTACCTTCTGTGCCCCTTACAAGATTACCTGAAGCATCTATAGAACAAAAATCCCAGTCACCACTTACATATGTGTAAATTTTTCCATATCTTTCCTCAGTCCAAATTTTCTTAGTATAATAAAAATAAATTTTTCCCGGAGTACTTTCAGCTGTTGCCGTGGCATTTACAAAATCAAAGGCTCCGGTCTTCAGAGCATCATAAAAGCTCTTGATATTTGCAATATGCGCACTGGTAAGGGTGGCATCACTGTTCATGCACTCCTGCACCATAGCCATAGCATCAGCAAAGTTAAAAATTTTCTTTACCACGCCCCAGGTAGTCTCTACACCATTAATAACTGCTTTGGCAGAGTCTGTCTGGCCGGCAGCGCGGCTCTTTAATTCATCATAGGAAAGAACCTCTATGTCACTGCCTTCCCCCACAGCGAAGGTACCTGAATAAAGCAGATTACCTCTTCTGTCGATTACGCCGTTTTCATAGAGTGTGGTGAGAACCTCATCTGCATCATACCCTATGCTGTCACAGATCTTTTTCATCTCTGCGGCAAGCGCACTGTTGAAAGCTGTTTCTTTCGAATAGTCCGCATATGCTCTTGATGGTATCAGTGTCAAAACCATAATTACCGTCAAAAGCATACTTAAGATACGCTTCGTCAGCTTCCTTCCTATCCGTATTTTTCCGTTCATAGAACTCCTCCTTGATATATTTGGGATTTTTATTTTTTGAATCTGCACCTGCTTATCTGCAGTTTATGTGCTTCTTCCCATCAACAAAATTTATAGTAGCATTTTCTAACTTCACCGCAATAGCTTGGCAGCTCATTTAATAGTCTTTTCACCCCCCCTTTATCCTTTATTTATCAAAATAATTTTTGTAAATTATTTGTAAACTATTATCTGAATATTACAAAAAAAATGTTCTTTATGGATAGCGCTGTTGCACGTATTGAATCTCATACCTATATAAAAAAGACATTGGATGCGTGTCCAATGTCTTTTTTGGAGATATCGATATTATCACTTATTATCTGCTTAACATTTTTTCCAGGATTTCCTTCTTGGTAGGCATTACCTTAAGAGCCCCCCTGCGTTCTGTAATGATAGAGGCTCCGGCATTTGCCATTTTAAGTATCTCATGCAGATCTTCCTCTGTAAGTTCCGTAAGCCCCTTGGCCAAGATATTATGAAGTGCGATTCCCATAAAGGTATCTCCGGCCCCTGTGGTTTCTATGGTTTTCTTATTTACAAAAGGAAGTTCTGTCACTACTTTATCCCGATAGAAAGCCATGCTTCCCTTTTTCCCCATGGTAGCAAAAACGATTTGTATATCATATTGCTCGCGGATTTTTTCTACCCCCTTTGCAATATCCTCCTCTCCCGTGAAAAAGAGAATTTCATCATCTGAAATTTTAAGTATATCGCAATGTGAAAAGCCATAGGCCATGGCATCATGAGCGTCCTTCATATCTTTCCAGAGAGGCGGACGAAGATTGGGGTCAAAACTTATGAGAAGTCCCTTTTCTTCTGCAATTCTGATGGCCTTTTTGGTAGCATTGTAAGAAGCAGCGTGAGTCATGGACAGTGTACCAAAGTGAAAAAGCTTGGCTCCTTCTATAAGTTCTCTGGATACTTCCTTCTCGGTCAGCATAACGTCAGCTCCCGGGTTTCTGTAAAAGGAAAAAGACCTGTCTCCATCGGCCGCCGTGTGAACAAAAGCCAGTGTGGTAGGCACATCTTTGTCAAATACAAGTCCTGACACGTCTATGCCCTGATTTTCCACCACGTTTTTCAACATGTGGCCAAAATTGTCCTCTCCCACCTTACCGATAAATGCAGTTTTTCTTCCCATTTTCTGTAACATCGAAAGGACGTTGCAAGGCGCTCCTCCGGGATTTGCTTCCAGATAAGGATTTCCATGCTCGCTTATACCGTTTTCGGTAAAATCTATTAATAGTTCGCCTAAGGCTACTACATCTAACTCTTTCACTTTTAAAAGCCTCACTAATCTACTTTAATATCGTATTTGTCGATCGTTATGCCTACTTCTCTGTCTGCTTCGAATTCAATTGAGTCCTCATTAAGGTCATTATATGTAATAAAGGTAGCCACCCTCTCACCATCGTTGACGAAGAGTTCTATGCTGTCTTTGTCCATAATAACTCTAAATTTTGCTGCCCCATCATGGCAATCTACCGGGAAGTTTCTCTGCTGTACGGTGTCCATTCTGCCCGATGCGTAAGTCCTGTCTATGGTAACAGTTCCCTCCTTCGGACGGTAGATAAGGTCTGCCTCATGACCGGCGCCCTTGCAAAGTTTTATCTTAAAAAACGAATAATCTCCCTCAGCAACGTATACAGTCATATCCAGAGTACGACCGCATATGCCCTCAAATGCTGCAGACTCCTTTACGTATGCCTTCTCGATGTGCACAGGATTTACTCTGTAGTTTTCTATCTCTCTTACAGGATTTATATATATTCTGTTATTTTTAACAGTAAGTTCCCTGGGCAAAGTCATAGCTCCGAATATGGGGGCTTTACCTCTTCTCATGTCTCTTGTAGCCCAGTTTCTCATCCAGCCGATCATGATACGTCTGCCGTCAGGCGCTATCAGGGTCTGGGGAGCGTAAAAATCAATGCCGTAGTCAACTGACTGAACCCATTTATCTGCAAAATCCTTTGTGTCTGCATTGTAATCACCGCATATAGCGATTACTCCGTGTCCCGAATGGAATTCCGGGCTTTCTGCCTCCATTTCCATAGGACTTATCACCAGCACGTGCATATCCTCCAGCGGGAAGAAATCAGGGCATTCCCACATAGTGCCGTAACGCCCCTTGCACTCTGCGAAAGTCTTTACAAAGGACCAGTGCAGAGCATCCTTACTTTTGTACATTCTGAGTGCACCAAAGCCATCCTTACCCCTATTAGCCGCCAAGCAGTAGTAACTATCGCCTTCGCGCCAGATTTTCGGATCTCTGAAGTCGCTATGACTGGCTCCTTCCGGCAAAGTATCCACACTGATGACCGGGTTGCCGTCGTATTTTTCATAGTCCACACCATCGCCTACAGCTACGCACTGATGCTGGGTCTCGCTAAGCATATGGCCTGCTTCGTCAAATTCCTTTACCACACCTGTGTATATTATAAGTTGCTTGCCGTCAGGAGTTTCACATGCATTTCCGGAAAAGCATCCATCCTTGTCGAAGGAAGCATCGGGAGCCAGGGCTACAGGAAGCCTGTCCCACTTAATGAAATCCCTGGTCTTTAAATGTCCCCAGTGCATGGGGCCCCACTCGGTATCATAGGGGTGATACTGATGAAAAAGATGATACTCCCCCTTATACACAGAAAATCCGTTGGGATCGTTAATCCAGCCTATGCCACCGGTCACGTGGAAATCAGGTCTGTAATTATCAGCCCTACAGGCATTTTCTTTTTCGTATTCTCTTGCCTTATTCAATTTGTTGTCCATTTTTTCCAAGGCTCTCATCTCCCGCATTCTTAATAATCTATCTTGTATACTCTGCCAGTTTATCAAAAGTAACTGTATTGTCTCCGGCAAAAAGTCGAATGTTCTTGCCGCTTACACCGTACATTCTTACTGAGAAAGCTGTGATATCATCGATATAGAAGATACCGACAGAGCCTTCCTGGATATAGGTAAAACTGTATTCCTTACCCTTTTCCAGACTAATCTCTTTTTCAGTAATAACATTACTTCCATTGTTAAATTCCAGAGTGATTTTGCCGTCTTTAGGTGAAATTGTGATGAGCTTATAGTCATCAGCTTTCTTTTTGAAGTCAAAGGCCATTCCGAAGCTGCCCTTGTTTTCCTCAAAGGTAAAAGTACCGGTGAGCTTGAAGCTTTCATATGCTGTGAATACTTCATGGTAGTCGTACAAAGCACCTGCCTCAATTGTTAACTTATCTTTTTTTACGGAAAGCTGTCTCTTGTTTGTAAAGCTGTCTGATATGGCAGTTACAGGTGCCAGGACGAGACTTCCGTCCTCTTTCTGTACTATCTGCTGGGCTGCCATATTACCACCCCAGGCTGCCACTTCATAACTGCTGGATGGTGATTCCGATCTTCTGACCCACCCCACCATATAGTTGTCAGTGCCGTTTGACACATGTTTAGCCGCATAGAAAAGCTTGTTATCCAGTCTCACCGCTTCTCCGTAAGGGCCGTAGGCCTGTTCAGAACGTGCATACCAAAGCGTATCGTCCTGAGCAGAATAGGTAATGTAATAATATTTGCCGATTTTAAAGGTGTCGGTACACTCCAGGTTATAGACCTTACCTATGGGGTCATTATAAATAATGCCGTCAAAGGTATAGGCTGAAAGATCTCTTTTTACAGTGTATTTAAGTATTCTGGCCAAGCCGTCCTTGGATGCCGTTACGGTCAGAATGATGTCTCCGGTCGCTTCATCTATATGCGCTTCAGGGTCTCTGAAGTCATTTTTTTGCTTAAGGGAAGCATCCGGAAAAATTTCAAAGGTATCGCACTTAGTGAAAGAATATGGGCTGTCGCCCTTGGCCAGCATGATGGTCTCCTTGTATTCTGCCGGCCCCGCAGCATGACCTGTGTAAAAGAAAAGGTATGTGCCATCAACCTTTACTACCGAGCCTGTACCAATCCAGCCATCCTGCCTGCCGTCTCTGTCAGCCTCCAGGATAGGCTCATCAATCTCGATATAGGTCTTAAAATCAGTGGTGGTAGCCAGATACACGGAATGATTGTAGGAGTCACCGCCATCTTTCAGATAGTAGATATAGTATGTACCATCCTCATAGTAAGGCATGGTGTCTCCCACATAAGGCTGTGATAATTTGTCTTTCCCCGGCAGGAAAAAGTTCTGATACTCATAGGCTGCTTCCATAGCCCCCGGAGTCTTATAGCTCGAAAAATCCTTATCATCAAAGGATTCCACCGGTTCCTTTTTTCCGCAGGCCATAAGTAAAGCCATAGAAGTCATAAAGACTCCGGCCATCAGTCTTTTCCAAGTATTGTTCTTTCCAAGCCTTAATTTAATCATTCACGTATCCTCTGCCGCTCTTTAGTTAGCTACCTTCTCCTGATAAATTGTGATATTGGAGAACTCTACGTTTACAGCTCCAAGCTTGGATGTAGCCTCAGAGCCGAACTGGAAGAGCATCTCAAAATTCATATCCAGGATAAATGTATCTGTTGTTCTGAAAGTGAAGGTCTTTTCTGTAGTAGTAATGTCCATACCATCAGCAATTCTTGGGTCCCAGCCTCCCTGTGGATTCAGGAAGAAACCGCAATGTACATCTTTGTCGGCCTTAGCTGTAATTTCCAGAGTGTAATAGCTGTCTGCTTCAAGTACCAAAGGCTCTTCGCCTGTACCTATGATGAGTTTGTTGTGCCAGTCGGTAACGCCACCCTGGTCGATTCTGTAGACAAGTTTTCCACCCTCTGCATAGATTGTGCCTACGCCCAGATCATTGTCCTCATCGGTACCGTTGAAGGTCTTAATCATGCTCAGGTTATCACTGAAGGAGTTGATGGTTTTCTTAGTCTCCTTATCTCCTGCAAGTTCGCCGAACTCGATATCATCAAATACCAAAGTGTTTGATGTAACACCTTCGGAGGCATTACCCAGCTGAAGTCTGATAACAGGATCGTTTACTGTTTTCTCTGCTACAAATACTCCGGTAACTGTCTTTTCCTCACCGGCCTCTATTGAAAAGCCTGCGAAATTTGCTCTCTGTCCATCGTACATGGAAAGACTTTCTACCAGGCATTCACCGCCCTGAGCCTTATCAGCCTTTACCTTGAAGGTGTAATAATACTTTTTACCCTCTTCAACCGTAACACCGTTAAGAATAAGATTGGTCTTGATGCTCCAAACGCCGCCGGATGTCGGATAAGACTCAATGGTAACCTTTGCGGAATCAGCGATTGCTACATTTGCGACTGCTCCGTCGCCGGCTTCTACTGTTACGGAAGCCTCGCTGTTATCAAAAGCACAGTTGTAGGAAGGCACCTTGGATTCTGTACCGGAAATCTCATAAATTTCAATCTTGTCGATAAGAAGAGTAAACTCTGCAGGTGTTGTATCTGTTGCATTATCCGGATTAGGAGTAATCTTACCCATGTTGATAAGCAGATTTGTCTTGTCGCCTGCTTCTGCCGCAAAATGTAATTCCAAAGGCTTTACTTCCGTACCGATTACTACATTGTAAGCGCCGCCGAAGGTCTTCCATTCAGTAGCATTAGCATCGACAGCCAGTAAGTGACAGTATGTATTTGCTGTAGATTTAGCCCAGATTTTTACAGTATAGTCAGCCTTGTTTAAATCAAGACCAAAGAGAGCCAGCTGTACATCACCGTCGCCGTTACCGGGATTGGTAATCTTAAACTTTACTGCGCCCTCAGAGAACTCTGCTGTGCCTGCTGCGTTCTCTCCGATGTTGGCTGTCCAGCCATTGCCGTCTGCCTTTGTGACCTTGGTGAAGTCAAACTCTTTGTAGAGTTTCTTCTCTGCTGTTTCCTTGGTTACTGTAAGAGTAGCATACTCCTTTGCTGTTTCACCACCCTTGTCTGTAACAGAATAGGTAAGTTCATATGAACCTGCGGTAGTAGGTGTAGCCTTGCCGTTTTTAATATCAAGACTCGGCATTACCTCGATGGAAATCTTTGATGTAAGATCTCCGTCCTCTTTGTCGGAAGCTGTAACTCCCTTAAGTAAATCGATTTCATTTCCCACCATAACAGAAGTATCTGCCACGCCCTTAATCTCAGGTGCTGTGTTGTCCTTCTTCTGTCCGCAAGCAACTGCTGTCAGAAGCATCACGCCGCAAAGTGCTACGGAAATGATTTTTCCAAAACTCTTTCTCATAAATTTCTCCTCTTTTATTTTGCTATAAATCTATCATAAGCATCCTGATATACCTTCTGAATCTCGTCCAGCTTGCACTTGCTTACGATTTCCTTCTGGAAAGTAGACCACTCTGCATCCGATACTCCACCATTGATGAGCCAGCTGATAAGCTTTGATCTTACATAGTCGTTGAAATTTGTTTCGTAATTTCCCAGTACATTCAGTTCATCCAGAGTAAACTGAAGATTTGGACAAGGAAGTACATTTTTGCCCACATAAGGCTTAACATACTTAGCCAGTCTGTCTACTCTAAGCTGTGCTCTGGGCTCCATATTTACTACATTGTTCCAAGCATAATCAGAGAGGTAGATAATGCCAAAGGGGGCGTTCTGAAGTCTGAGTTCATCAGTGGTAACGCCTTCGGGAATAGGCTTCTGAACCAGTTTGCCGTTCTCGTCAAGTTCTTCCTCATAAACAATACCGATAGGACCATAGTTAATCTGAGCAGATACATATGGATCATAAAATCTGTCCAAATAAGCCAGAAGAACTTCAGGATTCCTACAATCACTGAAAACAATAACCTCACCTGTGCCGACTTCAGGATTGTTGGAAACACATACGGTCTGTGAACCGTCAGGTCCTACTAAAGGTGCACAAACTATATAGTTGTCGGCATTGTCAACTACCGTATCACTTTCCCACCAGTAAAAAGCGCCGTACTTTTCAAGGCCTTTACCGTTGGCCAGGAAATTATCCTGAGACTGCTCGAAAGAGACCTTATCGATGTATCCTGCATTTACCCACTTTACAATGAAATTGGTTGCTTCCTTGAAGCGCTCGTCCTGGATGGTATAAACCACTTTATTGTCAATAATTACACGATGTTCAAGATTGTCATTCAGACCGAACATTCCATAAAGATCGCACTGATTTCCCTGCCAGTTGTTGTAAACAAAGGAAAGAGGTCTTTCGTCACCTGCATTACCGTTGCCGTTCATATCATTTTCCTTAAAGTACTTGAGGAAAGCTTCCATTTGAACAGAAGTGAGTGTGACACCGTCTACCAAATCGGCCTTACTCACACCGCTTACCGCTCCTGCCTCAATAGCAGCCGCAGCCCAGTTTTTATTTAAGAAAAGAATATTGGGATTCTGTAAAAGCCCCATCTCCTCAATACGGGGAAGAGAATAGATTTTACCGTCTTTTACATTGATAAGCTGATTATAAATATCAGGTCTCTCCTTAAGTATCTTGGATAAATTCGGCATATATTCCAGATAATCACTTATGGGCAGAATTACATTTCTCTGGGCATACTTGATAATCTCGCCGGCTGACATGCCTGCGTGATAAATAGCATCAGGTCTGTTGTCTTTGTTGCCCAGAATCAGATTTTTCTGCTCTGAATAAACAGACTCAGATACATTTGACCAGTCTACGGTAACATTGGTAGCCTCAAAGAGATCCTGCATAACCTTCATGTCATTGTAGTCTAAAGCCGAAGCATTCTTGGAAGAATATATCTTAAAGGATATTTCCTCTGCACCCTTGTCATTAAGAATAGGCTTTGTGGGATCTGTCCACTGGAAACCATATTCATTAACCAATGTGTCAACATCCTTTGAATTGCCCTTGGAAGCGGACTTGCCGCAGCCTGCCAGAGCAGAAATCGCCATAGTAAAAATCAAAGTGCTTGCAAAAATTTTCTTTTTCATAATTTTCACCTTTCTAACCCTTTATTGAACCAACCATAACTCCCTGGTTGAAGTACTTTTGAACGAACGGATACAGACAAAGCACCGGCAGGCTGGAAACTATGACTGACACATACTTAAGCTGATTAGCCAGTCTGTACTGCTCCAGAATGGTTTCTCCACTGCCGCCTGTAGTATTTTCTGATGCCAGAAGAATTTCCTTCAACACCAGCTGCAGGGGATAAAGTTTTTCATCCTGCAGGAAAATCATGGCATTGAAGTAGCTGTTCCACTG
>JAZUFN010000205.1:0-1994 GCA_045640725.1 Lachnospiraceae bacterium | reverse complement strand
TGCTATATGCATAAAAAAACGATTGCTACAAGCAGTTACTTGCAGCAATCGTCATATTGTCTCTTATCCGACTCAGAGAATTATTAAACTCTCTTGAGGTACTCACCTGTTCTGGTGTCAATCTGAATCTTCTCGCCCTGGTTAACGAAAAGAGGAACCTGAACCATAGCACCTGTCTCAACAGTAGCAGGCTTTGTAGCACCTGTAGCTGTGTTGCCGGCAAAACCAGGCTCTGTCTCTGTGATAACGAGCTCTACGAAAAGAGGTGGCTCAACGGAGAAAATCTGGCCGTTATGAGAAAGCATCTTAACCATCTCATTTTCCTTAACAAACTTCATAGCATCGCCAACCTGATCATCTGTAAGTGCAATCTGATCGTAAGTCTCTGTGTTCATGAAATTATAAGCATCATCCTTGTAAAGGTACTGCATCTCCAGTCTCTCGATATGAGCAGGAGGGAACTTCTCTGTAGGACGGAATGTCTTTTCTACTACACCACCAGACTTAATGTTCTTAAGCTTTGCTCTAACAAAAGCTGCACCCTTACCAGGCTTAACGTGCTGGAATTCAATAATCTGTACTACATTGCCTTCAATCTCAAGTGTAATACCATTTCTGAAATCACCTGCTGAAATCATATAAATCCTCCTAAGATTTAATAAACTTTGGTTTTATTCTCCGCAGAATACAATTTCCGCAGACATATAGTAGTATTCTACCTTATATTATTAACTAATGCAAGAAAAATCTTTACAGCTCTATCAATTCTTTTCTGGAATGAGTGAAGTCCTCGAAGCCATCCTCAGTAACGACACCCATATCCTCGATACGAACACCACCAAATCCCGGAATATAAATGCCCGGCTCTACAGTAACTATGATGCCTGCCTCAATAATGCTTTCTTCGGTCCTGCCAAGACGGGGATTCTCATGTATTTCCATACCTACGGAATGGCCCAGATTGTGACCAAAATACTCGCCATAGCCAGCTTCAGTAATAATATTGCGTGCCATCGCATCCCATTCCTTACCCGGACGACCTGCTTTAATATTTTTAATAACGGTAGTCTGAGCCTTTAAAACTGTCTCATATATCTCTTTTTGCTTCTTGGAAGCATGACCAACGCATACTGTTCTGGTCATATCGGAACAATAACCATTGTACTTACAGCCAAAGTCCATAGTAACAAAGTCACCGTGCTCAATTTTATTTTGACCGGGCTCTGCATGAGGCTTGGAACCGTTGACACCGGCAGCCACGATGGAATCAAAAGAAAGATTCTCAGCGCCATTGCACTTCATGATGTACTCAAGCTTGGCTGCAATATCCAGCTCAGTGACTCCGGGCTTAATGTAGCCAAGAATCTCTTCAAAAGCAATGTCTCCGATATGTTCAGCCATACGAAGATTGGCCAGTTCCTCCGGTGTCTTAATACGGCGCATATCTGTAAGCTCGGAAGCAATAGCAACAAAGCTCTCACACTTAAGTGCCTTTCTGAAAGTCTCATAAGCAGAGAAAATAAACTGATTGCCTTCAAAGCCCAGAGTCTTAATATGCTCTTTAAGTATAATATCATTAATACAATCCAGATAGCCATGAGAAACAGAAATCTCTACCACATCATAATCAGGAGCTTGTGCTTTAGCCGCTACAGTATATCTGGAATCGGTAAGTAAGGTCCTGCTCTCTTTTGTAATAACAAGATAGCCCGTACCTCCGGTAAAACCGCTTATATAGCGCATATTATATGCATCTGATACCAGAACGGCATCCAGTGATAAACGGTCTAAAATATTAACAACTCTGTCGTATGTAGTCATATTGGTCACCTCACCTTTTTAGGATAAACAATTTTGAATAAAAGAATAATGGGCGCTTCCAGGATTCTTTTTAAATGAATCTGAATCTCCTCGTGAAAGCAGATACGCTTAACCAGAATACTCATGATACTCGCAGCATTGGCACCGGCAACATCTGTAAAAATCTGATCTCC
>JAZUFN010000204.1:0-13359 GCA_045640725.1 Lachnospiraceae bacterium | reverse complement strand
TCCACTCTATTTCTATTATTCTACCTTAATATCTCCCACATTCACATCCACGTCCAGTGTTATACTGCCGCTTTCTGATTTGTAATTCTTCCCCTTCTTTTCTCCGAAGAATTTTACAGAGCCTATATCAGTATTGAGTTTATAAAGCACATCATCCTTTTTAAAGGTATTCTCACACCTAAATTCGCCCACATTAACTTCTATTTCCGTATCTGACAGGCTGCAGTTTTTTAAGCTTACATCTCCCACGTTGCTTTCAATGGAGGTTTTTCCCTTCACTGTAACATCCTTAAGCTTTACATCGCCTACATTCGTTTCTGCAGTCAACTTGGAAAAAGAAAGGTCCGCCAGCTGCAAATCGCCCACATTGCTTGATAATGCAAACTCGCCAAACTCATCTTTGCAGACAGTTATGACTATTTTACCGTTGGAATTATTTTTCTTATTTTTTGTACTCTGTTTTATAAAAAGAGTACCATTCTTCACTTCTACAGTAGGCAGCATATTTTCTGTACCTGAGAAGCTCACACTATACTTATCTCCCTTTTCTATACTGACAGAAGCCACCACCAGACTGCAATTAATATTGTTAAATTCGGATATATCAAAATCCTGATCCACATGCTTTGACACTCCAAGACCTCCTATAATATTGATCCCGTGGAATCCTCCGCTGCAGCCTCTGAAGCTGGATAAACATGATATCAATATTACTATTATTGTTACTGAATACAGTATTGAAAGATAAACCTTTTTATTCATTTTCCCGTCCCCCCGACTAATTCTTATCTGTAATAGTCATTAATAAATTGTATAAAATAGGTGCTATAGGCCAGATAATCCATGAGATATACCATGCACCTGTTAAAAAGCTTATAATAAGATATGCGCAGACTACTGTGGGCCAAAAGCATTCCTTAATAAATGAACGCCATTTATTATCATTTTCCTCTACCTCGAACACCTTGGAATTAACATTTTTCACCGCATTGCCATCGCTGCTAAGAGTCAGGATTCTATTGTATGCTGCACTGCTGACACCTGCATATACTATAAAGCATACCCCCAGCGCCGTAGCTAAGAGAAAGGCAGCTCCTGCCACATCACTATGCATAATCTCATCAATAACGGCTGTAATGCCAAGACCACAGATAATAATAGCTATACCTACTGTCAAATATAAATTCTTAACACTTAAATTGTTTCTTCTGGCCTTGGCAATCTCTTCTACTGTCATCATGGATACCATATGCTTGCCGTCAAAATATTCGTGCCACTTGCCATGGTCCACGCCTGTAAACACCAGAAGTGCCACGCCTAAAGCTACCAGAGCGAAAAAGAATAGCAGGCCAAAAAATTCATTTTTGTAGAGTGAAGAGCCTACAGCCTCTTCTGCGACAATAAAGCCTACAGGAGAAGCGATAAAGCAGGCTATACCTGCACCGATTCTAAAAGCAGCCTGTGCTCTGTACTTAATATATGAAAAGGCATCATCCTTGCTGATTTCCTTTTTTCCCGACTCTGTGCTACGACTCATAGCCCCTTTTATACCCAGGTCCTCTGCTATCTCATTCAGGTCTCCAAACTCAGAAATAACTATGCTGACTGCCTCGTTTTCCCTTTTTCCTTCTGCTATCAGCTCTTCGTATTTGTCTGTCATCATCTGAAGTAGCTCTCTTTTTGCCTTTAACACTTCTTCTGTTGCAGGCAGCTTCATAAACATTGATTCAAGATAATTTTTTATAGTTTCCATTTTCTCTCCCTACCTTTTAATTAGTCTCAATAAATCGCTCTACTACTTCCTTGGTCAGCTCCCATTCCTCACATTTTTCACGATAATAGTCTCTGCCTTTATCGGTAATACGGTAATAAGTACGCCGATCCTCTGTCCCTGCATAGGACTCAATATAACCGTTTTTTTCCATTCTCGTAAAAGAGGAATAAAGTGTCGTCTCTTTGATAATATACTTAGAATCCGTCATGCTTTTAATTCTTTTCGATAATTCATATCCATAAGAGGGCCCGTCCTTTAGGATAAACAGGATAATTGTATCATTATATCCTCGAATGACATCGCTACTGATTTCTACCATTTCTGCTCCTTTCCATAAGTATTTTTTTCTTTCCCTTACTTCGTCTATCGTACTACGTCTACCGTACTATGTCTATCGTACTACGTCTGACGTAGTAGTTATAACATAGTTATTTTTTTTAGTCAATAGGAAAATAAAAAAAGTTGACAGAATGATAAGTTCTGTCAACTCAGCGTGCCGACAAATTCGACACTTCAGATCAGATGGAGAATGCCATCTGATCATCTTTTTCTCTTCCTTACACCATATTTTTTGCTTCTGTAAAATCCCCAAATGGTTCTAAGTACTATAGCCAGTACCATAAGGCTTATACCAACAATATAATATACAATGGTGCGTCGGCTACCAACACTGACTAAGTATAATCCCGCATAATCCAGCCATAGTGTATCAATGGCCAGATTTCCTTCCATTACCGACTCTGTGGTCCAGTCACTGTCATATATCAGGTAGTAAGTCTGCGCCTCTGCATATCCTGTAGTAAATGTGCTTTGTCTTATCAGATATCTCTTTTTGCCACTAAGGCCGCCCACTATGGCTTTTCCATTTTCATCTGAAGTGACATCTGTAGTCATACTGTAAAGCCCACAGACTGTTTTGGCTTCATTAGGGACTATGCAGTATTCCCGAATGCCGTGCTCGTCAATCTTTTTTTTCAGCATCTCATCATAAGTATCATCCATGGACAAATCACATATATACTCATAAACATCAAGAACAGCGCCTGTTATTTTTTTTGCATTTTCCCTGTACCATAAAACTTCATTATTAACAATCACATCATCCGGGATATCACCCTCACATACGGTAAAATCCAAGCCATAAGATGCTATATATACATTAGCCTCCAAAACAGACAGATTGGTTATATCACCGTTTGGTACACGATAAATAGCACCGGTTCCAAATTCATAAAAGCCATCTCTGCTGCCATTATAATTCTTATTAACTCTGAAAGTGACCAGAAAGTCATCAATATTAAAGGCTTTCAAAAAAGAAAACAGCAATACATTTTCGCACAAACTGTAGGAAAAATTTCCATCCGCATAATCTGTAGCAAAACGTCTGTTATACTCCTGTATAGCATCTGGTTTCGCCCCCGTAAAAAACATATTCCCATCAGGCAAATGGTAGCCCTGCTGATCATTTTCCAGAAATACTATTTCTCCTATGCTGTTTCTGTATATTTTTTCCGATTGAAGTATTGCCTGTCTGATGCCCAAATCAGAAAAATCCTCAATAACATACTCATGCCCATTACTCACACGACTGCACTGTAAGGACTCTGCCACATACTCAAAGCCCCTGGGTACTAAAACTATAAGAGATGAGAACAGCTCACCATTTGATGTGTTCTTTAGTGCCTTCAGGTTAAAACTTATTGTAATCTCAAGTTCATCTCCGGCCTCGGTCAGAATGCATTCATAGGCTGTCCCCAGCTTATCCGTGTCATTTCTGTTGGCATCTGTACTATTAACAACGGAAACGGATATATTATCGTCCTGTTTTTGCGATGGAGCTTCAGCCATAACATCTACAGGCAGCATAATAAATAAAAGAAGAAAAATCATCAGAAAAAATGTCATTCTTTTTTTCATATCATGCTCCTTTCCCGGTTTGGTTGAATCTCAGCCGTATCTATAGCTTAAATCAGATTAATTCCAAATTTTGGCAATATCAAAAATAATACTAATGCAATGCTTACTATGAAAGAAAAGATTGATAAAATCATAGTAATGGTAATACGTCTCTTAAGCCCGGCAGTTTTTGATTCTATCCTTGCCAAGACCTTATTTTGCTTTGAATTTTCCTCTACTATTACAGCCTGAACATTACGATAGACTTTAATACAGTCTGTATGTGCCTTCTCTTCAGCCTGTTCAAAACGTTTTGGAATAGTCACCTTGAATTCCACATTCATCATGGATTCCATAGCATCCAGTCTGGCATTAAGCTCATTATACTTGTCCTCCAGATAGAGCATCTGGTCATCCTCTATCTTATGGACCACTTCTCTTTTGCTTTCACTGTCTATCCAGCTTTGCTGTAGTTCGAACAACTCCCGGATACGAGCAATTTCTTCACCATACTCCTGCATATCCTGCTGAAGTTCCATCAAATCGTCCTGTCTGGAAAAGGAATATTTTGTTTTATCCAGTTCATCATATATGCTCATCGCTCAAAACCACCTTATAAAGTGTTGGTATATATATTTATCGCCATATCCAAAGACGTTTTAAAGTTTTTTGTTAACCTTTTTTTCTTTAGCTATTACGTCTTCCAGATCAATGTATTCCTTTGCTTCTCGATAAAGCTTAGCATTAATCTGTTCCCAATCCTGAGTTACCTTCTGAAGTATCTTATCATTCCAGTTACGTTTTTCCTCATCCTGCTCATACCACATGCTTTCATCAAACGGTCTGGCATTGTGTAATACGCCATTAATGGAAAACCTGTTGCTTACACCATTTGGATAGCCGGTATCACCATCCAGACCATCCAAATCTTTTCCGTCACTTTCCACATCAAAAAGGCTTGATTTTCTAATATCTGTATTTTCAAAAGCGAAGTCTGATATAGGCTCTTCCGACAAAATGTCATCCTGCCAACGCCTAAGATTTGCCAGCCAGTCAGCATGAATTGCTATCTTCTGCACTTCCCAGTTCTCTCTGTTGGCATTTTCCGATACCATGATTGCGCCATCAATAGTATCTACTATAGTATCGTCCCATGGACGAAGGCCCAGCTTTTGAACCTGGGCAGGTAACAGGAAGAAAATCAGGCCACAGAATACCAGGGCAAAAAGCACTGCTATGGCATTTACCAGCTGCTCACGAGTCACCTTCATAGGCTCCTGTTCTTCTACTCTTTCTTCCGCCTGTTGTTTTGTGATTCTTGTTCCTCTTACTAAAAGTCGGTGCGTATTTACACCATAAGGAGTACAAGTAATAAGTGTAATCCAGTCCTCGCCCGGATCTATATAAAGCTCAGAAGTATCACTGGGTAATACTACAGATATCTTATCTACCTGATAAATATGCTCATCACCCATAATAAATACAGAAAAGGTGTCCCCCTCCTTCATCTGATCCAGGTTGGAAAAAAGGACTGCACTGGGAAGACCTGTGTGGGCAGACAAGGCCGAATGGCTGCCTTTACCACCGACAGGAAGACTGGTGCCTTCTACGTGTCCTACAGAATTTTGTAAAACAGTTTCATCTGTAGTATGATTAATAGGTATATCCAGTCCCAGCTTGGGGATTTTTAAATATCCCATCATGCCGCTGCCGTTAATATCAAGCTCTGACATATACTTTTCATGACTTTCACTGGTAACAGTGAAGCGCCCTGTAGTCTGTAAAAGCTTATAATTGTACTCTTCTGCAGCTGATACTATCAGTTCTCTCTTTTCTTTTTCAAGTTTTTCAAGCTCTTCATCATATTTGTTAATTGCTGAGGAACTATGCCTACGATTTATAAAATCACTTATATTAGGGTACAATAAAATAGCCATTCCCACTAAGAAAATGAAAATGAGTAAGATATTTACAAATATGGTGCTAGCCTTGTGCTGCTCCATAAACTACCCCATAAGTATCTTCTATAAAGTTAGAAGGCAATATTGCTATTGCCTTCTAACTGCCATATTGCTACAAAATCAATTTAATAATAATTCTGTTTTAGTAGATTGCTTCATTGCGCTTTTTCTTGGAAAGCACTACTACGATAAACATAACACTTGTCATTACAGCGATACCAATAACAGTGAAAATCATTGTACCTATACCACCGGTTGATGGAAGTATTGCGCCCTTATAGTTTGTAACTTCAAGAGGATATGTACCATCCTTATATACCGAAGTATCATCAGCTTTAAATGACGCGTGCGTATAACCCGGAATATCCTTTTCCTCTGTAGTCTTACCGTTTTCTATTTCAGCATCTGTCAGATCATCAATAGAGAAAACAACTACTTCATTAAGCTTATTATAGCCAACAGGAGCACTGGTCTCTCTAAGAATATATGTTGCAGGCTCCAATCCTTTTACAGTAATACCATCTGTAGAACTTCCGGATACTAAAGTATCGTCAAATACAGGGCATACCCAAATATGATAATGGCTTTCTGTGATACCATCCTCTTCACATGGATTCTCAAGAGCAGATTCTACTAATTCTTTACGCAAATAGAAGCCGTTGCTGGTCAGACCTGCAGGCACCTTATCAGCAGGAGTAGCTATTACTTCCAATGCCATATCCAGTGTATTAAGCAAGGTAGCTACCGGTACTGTTTCTGTATCTACCAGTGTAGGAATATATCCTGTAGGTGCTGTTGTTGAATCATAGATATCACGCGTAAAGCTGTACTGATCATAATCGCTAAGATCTGTACCTACAGAAGCAGATGATGGCACATATAAGTACTTTGCTTCATAAAGAGTGAACTTCGCGCCTGCCAGTGGTGTATTGGCAGCTGCCTCGCCATCCCACTTCTTAAGATTCATAGCGTATGTATATGCATGTACTGTGGACGGTTTTCCTTCTACAGCGCCGCCCGCATTTTTCTGATAATACAGATTAGCTGTATTAGTATTGTTTTCCGAGCCGACTTCAATCTTATCTGTAATTCTGGCATTATAGCTAAGCTTTACATATTTGAAATTGCCCGTATTCAGAGTGTCATAATCAAATGTTACATTGTAGATATCTGAGCAGTTCGCAATACTCTTTGTGGTAAAGGAAGCTACTGATGTACCATGAAGCTTATTATAATTTGAAATTACTTCACTATTATCCACCTTTGTGGTGTTATTCATATTTCCTGTTATAGGAGCTGAATTCAGCTTAACCAGCTGAAAAGTCTCAGGATCCAATGAATATACATCGTACTTAACTACTCCACCGGTTTCAAACACGTTAATATATACCGCGTCTGCACCATTGGACACCTTTGCAAGACCATAAGATGTAGCTGTAATTCCTGTAGCCACGGTCTGCATCAGCATGGTATAGGCTGTCGGATCTAATGTGCTCCAAATGAGATTACCTTCTCCGTCCTTGGTGCCATCAGATACCATGACTGTTTCACTTCCCGGAATAAAGCTAAAAGCTGCAGACATAGTATCGTTGATACTGTAGGGATACTTTGTTGTATCAAGAGGGTCCTTTTCAGGATATACGGGAACCTCACCTACAATGTCAAACTTAACCACTTCATCGATTCTGACTGTATCATAAGCCTTGCCATTTATAGTCTTTGATACCTGAACTGTCTCGTATTTCAGATTAGCTTCAATATTAGTCTTTAAGAAGAAATGGCCATAAGGGCCTTCCTGTGTTGGAAATGCATTTACTGATAATGGCTGATAATACTTTGTACCATTTGAACCTACAATAAGGTAAATACCATAACTTCTGTCCTTTACAACTACTGCAGGATAATCTGCATCGCTATTGTACTGAAGATATGCCTCCTCAACCTTATTGGAAGCTTCCAAATTGTTGTCATCCTTGTCAGCAAGTAAAGCATCCCAGAAATCTGTCATGGTAGAAATGTCAGTAGCGGCCCCCAGCTTAACAGGTGTATCATAAGCTGCAAATGTTTTACCATTTCCTGTCAACCACTGCTTTACACTATATACCCAGGCAATATCCTCGTAGGTCTCATTAGCTTCATCCCAGTTCATTTCTGCTACCTGGTAAACTTCTACTTTATCACCCAGATTCTTTAAAAGGATCTTAAAATCTGTAGTATTACCATCACCGGAGACCTGCTTACCATTTGTAGTATTAACCTGAACAGTCTGTGTTGCAAATGCAGGAGCCACACCACCCATAAGCGTTACAGATACTACTATAAATGCCAACAATGATGCCATTGCTGCTCTTGCTCTTCTGTTTCTTAATATAACAAAGAACATTGCTACAAGCATAAGCATAATACCAATAATGATAAATATTGTAGTACCCATTCCACCTGTGGATGGAAGCAATACACCCTGATAGTTCAAAACAGTAATGCCATAGTTACCATCTGAATGCTTTTCACCAGCTGCATCTACAAATACCTTAAGGCTACCACCATACTCTTCGTTTATTGCCTCATCATCCAGCTGTTTGATTTCGAAGAGAATGTCCTCTGCCAAAAGATTGTAAGCAGAAGAAGGAGGATTTGTTTCCCTTAAAATGTAAGTACCTGAATCAAGACCTGTAATTATATTTCCTGCTGCGGTACCATTAGTAGTAAAGGAACCTGTAAAGAAATTAGGCTTTTCAGGAGTTGACATCTTGTAAATCAGGAACACACTTGCTTTTGTTCCGTCGTCATTCTTAAGGACATAGCTCTTTGTTCCTGAAGGCAGGCCATTCAAATAAGCTTCAAGAGTAGTCTCTGCAGCGAGCTCGGTAAATTTAGGCTTATTAGGTACGTCTCCGGCCTGATCCAGCTTAGCTGAGTATATGTAGTCTGCATCTGCTTTTTCTACGTCTCCTGCATCTCCACTATAAGTAAACTGATATACTGCCTTATAAAGGTCAAATATTGCATTTGACAAAGGAGCATCTGTATTACCATCTTTCTTGTAAATAGTAGCGCTATATGTGTATGCATTAACGTCGGCTCTAATTTCATCAAATAAAGTACCGGCACTGTTAGCCTCATACTTCATAATAACTTCATTAATATTATCTTCTGAATTGGCCTTTGCATCCTGATCCACAACAGCATTATAAACAATTCGAAGCTGCAGGTTACCTGCTGCTACAAGAGAATCACTGTAGTCCTTATCTCCGTTTGGATCGATAAGATTATCATAGTTAAAAGTAACGTTAAAGATATTGGAATTGAAATCTTTTCCGTATACATCCTTGTACTGCGATTTAAAGGTTTCTACTGAAACCGTGTTCCATCCATGCTGTACATTATCACCGGTTGCCTTGGAGTACATACATATAAGCTGTCCTTTACCACCGGAAACTGTTGCATATCTGGTAGAACTTGGCGTAACGCCACAATCATAGCTGCCATAGTTTGAGCTGATTCTTTGAGGAGTAGAGTTCTGAATAAGATGGTAAGCTCCATCCCTAAAGTAATAATACTCGTACCATACTTCTTTTGTTCCGTTATCATTAGTATGCTCTACGGCATTTTCATAAATAACGAAATCTTTAAGATGGCTCTTACTACAATACCAGATGGTAAATCCGTAATTCTTATTAGTTACTGTAGGCACTGTACTTGCATCAGGTCTGGCATTTGCAATAAGCGCATTATAAAATGGTCTGGCAGGATAGGCTGTATTATTATTAAAGTCTACCCAAGGTGCAGCGTCGGAATTTCTATACTGAATTTTTACTGAACTTGCATCCAGAGTAAATGCCTCTGATAAAATATCATCAAAGGTAAGCGTATAATTGGCCACACTCATCTGAGTAACATCTCGCTCCGCATATACAGGAACACCAAATTCGATCTCGAATTCTACCGTCTCACCGATCTGTACTTCGTCTGAAATCTTATTGTTAATCAGCTTTACCATGGATATCTCAGAGGCCTTCATTGCATAAGGCTCAGAATCCTTAAGATACCAAAGGGCTTTATTACCCACCTTCGTTTTTTCAGGGACTAAAGACATAATAAGAGGCGCATAAGGAATACCATTGTGGCTTCCCATTACTACATACATGCCTACTTCCAGTCCGGATACATCAATATGTCCTTCATGCGCTTCCTGAATCTCGCTGTTTTCAAGAGTATAGGTATCTCCCTTAACAAAGTAACGATTTAATCCCAAAGAAGTGTAATTTGTAGAGGAAATTGTCTGCCCACTATAAGTCTCGCCTTCAACATAATACTGAGCAGCTGTGGAATCGGCATATGCAATGCCTGTGTAGCCTTTTTCCTCGTAATTCTCAAGAGTAAGAAGGATTCTATCACGAGCAGGAGTAGTTGTAATACTTCCCATCTGAGTAAGAGATGAAAAATCAATCTTTGTATCCTCAGTTGAAAAAATAGCTTTAAAGAAATCCTGCTGTACAGAAGAAGCTGCTGCACCCAGCAGTGCAGGAGTTGAATACCTGCTTAATGTAGGATTACCTGCCACCCAGGTCTTTACTGCCGGTACCCAATAGAGATCGCCAAAAGTGTTATTCACAGAATCCCAATCCATAGCAGCAATTTTGTACACCTCAGCTACATCTGAGGTATCTCTCATCTTTATCACTGCTTTGCCGGAATTAAAACCTCCTGTTACAAGAGTATATCCTACAAGGTCATCTACAGGCTCAGTTATCTCTGCGTTAACTGTAATAGAGCCTGTAAAAACCATGCTTAATGCCACGAGCAGCGTTAATATTCTATTAATTATTTTTTTCATATCAATCACCCCCGTTAAATAACTTCACGTTTTTTACGGTTAAGTACAGTTACTATTACCATTACAGTAAGCATTACACTAATACCGACAATTGTAAAAATCAGAGTACCGATTCCACCTGTGGAAGGAAGCGTTAAGCCTTGGAAGTTCATTATCTGAATTGGATATATACCATCAATACGGTTTTCTGCATCATCACCAACAAAGCCTTTGTAGCTGTTGCCTGCTGTTGCATACTGATCACCGGTGTAGCCTATTATCTCAAACCATACTGCTTCGCTTAAGATATTGTATGAACCACTGGTAGGTGCTGCAGTCTCCACTAAGAGATACTCATCCGGGTCAAGTCCTTTAACTGTAACGCCCATAGGACCATCTACAGCTCCACCTACGGACTTAATTCCGGATTTGAAAAGTGAAAATACCTGGAAATGATAATGAACTGATTCATCGTCACCACAAGCATAACCATTACCGTCATTGACCTTTATAGCCCTAATAAATACGCTACCTGTAACATCGCTTAATTTTTCAGTGATTGTTATATTTTCTCCTGCAGCAGCATTAGCCTCATCTACAGTAGTTGCACCATCATGATTTGATAACCAGGTGTACTTTGTGTAGTCTGCTTCGGTATCGCCTGCTGTCAGGTCATCATGACTTGCGTATATATCTGTCAAACGGTACAAATCAAAAATAGCATTCTCCAGATATGTTGGTGCTATATCAGCACCTTTGGAATCCTTTAGCGGATTACCATCCTTATCTACAGTATCACCATCTACCTTAACAATATTGGTAGCATAGGTCCACGCCCTGACAATATCATCCACATGATCAATTTCACCAGTGGAGTCTTTTACATAGTAGAATGAAATCCTATTTGTATTGTCATCAGAACCTATGAAAACATTATCATTAACTACTGCCTTATAAGAAAGACGAAGCTCATCAATCTGTCCACCGGCCGAAGTCATCATTTTATCATAATCAAAAACCGCATTGATGATAGACTTTGTATAGCTTCTAAGCTCTGCAGTGCCGGAAACCTTTTCAGCTGCTGTAACTTTACTGTTATATGTAGCTAATATACTGCTTCTGGCTGATGCCTGTGCCACATCATAGTTACCAAGCTCAGTTGATGCTCCATTTTTCAGGTAAAATATTGTATATAAGGCTGTTCCCACCTGTGCCGGTTTCTGATAAGCATATGCAAATTCTTTTTCATTGCCATTAACATCAGTTGCGTAAAGGACCTGGGCACCGGCTGCAATAGCTAAGGTGTAAGTTTCAGGATCCACATGATGCCACTCTGTGTCCTTTTCCAGCCTGTATTCAAGATATGCTGTTCTTACATCAAGTGTAAACCCAGGCGCCATATCATCGTTTGCATATAATATTTTGCTTGGAGCATCTGCAGGATATCTGGGTACCTCGGCATGAATAAGGAAGTCTACCACTTCACCGTAACGTATGATATCTTCTTTATTGCCATAACCGTTTATGTACTTGTCTATCTGAAGTCGCTGATACTTAAGTGTAGCAGTTACCTGATCACCATAGTACCAGTTGCCGGAAGGTCCTGTCTGATCCGGGGTTACATCTACCAGCAATGGCTGATACACACGACCGTAAGTACTGCCTACGCTGTTATTGGCAGGATCAACCATATAAAGCCCGAAAGCAAGACCGCTTACTCTATACTCATTCTGGAATACTCCCTCAGCCTTGGTTGCTGATAAAGCTCCTGTATATGCAATAGTAGTAGCATTGCCATCTTCATCAACTGATGCCAGATTCCATGTATATCCTGTAAAGCTCTCAGCTTCACATGTTGCTCCATCTTTTTTGATCGCCAGGTAATCTGCCATAGCTGTTTTAAAAGCATCATCGCTTGCTAAAGCATCCTGCATGTCTTTCATAATGGCTACTGCTTCTCTGGAATCATTTCCTTTTGCCCCCAGCTTAGCAGGCGTATTGAATGCACTGTAATCTGTGTGTGCCGCATAGGAAGCATCATTATCCAGCCACTTCTGAACAGGCTCAACCCATTTTATTGGCTCAAAGGACCCCTTTTTCTCCAATAAAGAATCATTCCAGTCCATTTCAGCCAGCTGATAAATAGAAAATGTATCATCTTCTCTATTTACGCGCAGATTAAAATTAATCCTGCTGGTTTTCCCAACCTTTGTTCTGGTGTTATCCTCCTTTGGGATAACGCTAAGGCCGGAGCCGTTAACTGTTGCGTCATTTTCGTCAGCATTAGCCACTGTCATAGTGCTACCAACGATTAAACATACTGCGAGTAATAGAGAAAAAAACTTTTTAAGTTCTGTTTTCATACCCTCTACTCCTTTCATGGGTTAATAATATTTTGCCTGGCCTTTTCCACGGTTAGCGGCCAACTTATTGTCCTGTCATACATTTTAGTTTCATATTCTTCCTGAAGTACATATACCGGTAATTCATTCTTTTTCATCCTTATATACTCCATTAATTCATCCAGGTCATCTCCATAAGCGTTATATGCAACCACAGCGTCGACCTGGTTCATTACACTGAATTCTGCAGCATCAACTATTTTCATTTTTTCATGTATTGTGCTGCCCGGAAAAGCTTTTGCAAGTATGCACGTTAATGCTCTTGATCTTTTCGAATTTGGGTCAACCGTTACAAAAATCACGCTTTATCACCACCTTTGTTCGCATATAATATCACGTAAATATTCACACAACTGTCACTCACTTTATTAACTATGTATAAAAAAATGGTCCCACCTCAAAGTGTGGGGCCACATCTAGATATCTCCATGGTTAAAAAATGCATTTCATACAACATCTTGTACCAATGATTTTATAATTATTTAATGGGTGCCATATAATATGGGTTTC
>JAZUFN010000203.1:0-4625 GCA_045640725.1 Lachnospiraceae bacterium | reverse complement strand
TGGTAACCAAATCATCCCGTCCCAGAAACACCATTATTCCAGGTGCCCTGGTAGATGCCATCGTAGTAGTAGAGCCACCGGAGCGCCCGGTTTCCTACAGAGCTTTAAGCGGCAGCTTTGACATCCCTTATGACGAATGGCGTGGCTGGCAGGACATGATTGATATGGTAGCCAATATGCGTGGAAAATCCAATCCGGCCTACAGGGTTATCGGCAAGCGTGCCTCCAAGGAGCTTAGAGAAGATGACCTGGTCAATATCGGTATAGGCATTCCTGAAGGCGTATGCGACTATGCCAGAAAGAGCGGTATCCTGAAAAACATAACCATGACTGTAGAGTCCGGCAGCATAGGGGGGCTTCCTGTATCCGGCAAAGTATTCGGTGCCATGATTTCAGCAGAGTCTGTATATGATATGGCCAATCAGTTTGACCTGTATGATAACGGCACTCTGGACATCTGCTTTATGGGTGGATTTGAAGTAGATAAAGAGGGTAATGTAAACGCCCACAAGGGGCCCGGCACTTATTCCGGCATCGGCGGATTTGCCAATATTACAGCCAAGACCAGAAACGTAGTTTTCTGCCTCACCTTTAATACCAAGGGTCTGGAGATCACCCGTCAAAAGGACGAAGTTACCGTAGTCACCAACGGCTCAGTCCCCAAATTTGTAGACAAGGTAAAGAGCATCAGCTTTAACGGCAAAAGAGCTGTTAAAAACGGTCAGAGAGTCCTATACGTCACTGAACGCTGTGTATTTGAGCTGGGTAAAAAGGGGCTTAAACTGGTAGAAGTATATCCCGGTGTGGATCCTCAGAAGGATATATTGGATTTATTGCCATTCAAGGTAGAGTATCCGGCCAAATTATCAAAAAGGCTCTAGTACATCGGATTTCAAATAACTAGAACAAATCCAGCATTGCATCCAGATACATCTCTTCTCTTAACCTAAGCCCGTATTCAGGCTTGGTCATATAATAAAGAATAAACTCCAGCAGGAGGGCGGAGCCCAGGCTTCTGCCCTCTATTTTAAACTCCTGAAAGCCGGCAGGCAGGTACTTGGTCTGAATATCAGTAATACTGATAAATGCCGGGCTTTCCATGGCTTTTGAGAATCTGTAGCCCTGCTGCCCTTCCGGTGCTCTGCAGATATGTTCAGGACATCTTTCTCCCAGGGCCTTTCTGCTGACATTTTCATAACAGTTTTTTCTGTCACTGCATCCGATATAACAGCATTCGTTACATAAAAATTCCACTTTCCCCCTCAGGTGCTCCGGTATTTTTTCCAGCATCGGCCACCGGTTATTAAAACGGAAGTCGGGAACTACGTACTTAAACTCTCCCCTCTCCAATTCTCTCATGAATTCCGTGTAATCAGTCAACACCTTGGTAGTGGATGATACAAAATAAAAGCCCGGATATTTTTCCTTTATGTAGTCCATAAGTAAATCCGAATAAACAATTATGCCATTTTTGCCATTCTCATCCGAAAAAATACGGCAAAGTTCATTGCAGGCCCTATCGCCCAGATGCTTCTCCTGTATCAGTGAATTGCTGAAGGTAAGCCTGGCAGAGATATCGTACTCTTTCATGAGTGCCGCTACATCCAGAGGATTATTGTCACCATATCCCACTCTGCCACCTCCCCAGAGGCAATCTCCAGGTGCTCCGTATATGGAGCCTATACGGCAGCCGTCATAAAACCAGTCTCTGTGCCGGTAAAACAAGGGGAGAAAAGCCCTGTAAAAAGTATAAAATTCGAACAACCCCGGCAAATGATAATTCATTTATTTATTTCCCTTCATCTTTATTATATTTATATTAAATACACCAAATTCTCTCGACTAATCCCATTCGCAATTGTAGAATAAGAGCAGAAATACCAATACTAGGAGGCGTACATGAAAAACAGTGTTGTGATTTACAAACGTATTGGCTTCAAAATACTTGCAGGAGTATTTGCCGCTGTAGCCATCAGTCTTTTAATTAACTGTATTATAGCTACAAACATAGCAAAATTAAAGCTGGTTGATGCAAAAATTGATGCAATTAAGAATATCGCTTACGAAAAAGGTAATGCTCTGGAGCAGTATATCTCGGACAATAAAGCGGTAGCCAGCGCCATTAAGAACAATAAGCAGGTAATAGACGCTGCCATTGCTTACAAAAATACCGGAGTCCTGAATGCCGCAAATCAGGCTGAGCTGGCTGCATATCTTAAAGGTGTTGCCGAATCCATGGGCGGCATCTATGAGAATCTTTTTATCACAGTAGGCTCTACAGGCTATGCAGACTGCTTGGATAATGCTACCCTCCATGACGTAGGCGAGGAAAATTTCTATATTCAGTGCCAGCAGAACGGTCACTACTTTGGCAATAACAAATCACCTGTTACCGAAAGGCCGGTTTATGTAATCGCTTATGCTATTACCGATCCATCTACGGGACAAATGCTGGGCTCCATAAATGCTTCCATCGATATGCAGAATATGGGTAAAAATATAGTTAAAAGCGACGATGGTGCAGTAGTTACAGTCCTGGATACCAACGGTATCATTATTGCCACTAACAAAGATGCTGAATCGAACATCCTTTTCGATATTAAGAAAGAGGATCCGGATGCCTTCAAGGCTATTTTGGCAAATAAATTGGGCTACAACATCGTAGACTTAAGAAAATATGGCGGAGCCCTCAGTTACCTGTCTTACTCTGTTACAGACAATTTCGTATCAGAAGTATCTGTAGATTATGATGCCATCACAAGAGAAGCGAATTCCATGGCCAGACAGCTGACCATAGTATCTGTTATTATGGTAATCGTTTCCACTCTGCTAATCCTTTTAATAGTTTCCATCCTGATCAGGCCCTTGCAGCGTGCTTCAGCAGAAGTTCATTCTATCGTTAAAGACATCCGTGCCGGTCATGGTGATCTGACAAAGAAAATCAAGGTGTCCTCCAAGGACGAGGTAGGTCTCCTGGTATCCAATGTAAATGAGCTTACAGAGGCTATGGCAGGCATCATCTCCAACGTACAGGCTACCACATATACTGTTACAAACGCCAGCAATGACATTAACACCAATATCAGTCATGCAGAAAATGATATTTCTCATGTATCTGCCACTATGGAGGATATGTCTGCTGCCAGCGAAGAGACCAGCGCCAGCATTTCTCAGCTTATGTCTCAGGTATCCAGCGTAAATGTTCTTGTAGAAGACTTTAGCAAACAAAGCAATGAACAGGCTAAATTTGCAGATAACGTAATGAAAAAGGTTACTTCTATCCAGAATGCTTCAGAATCAGAGCGTGAAAAGGCTAACGAAGCCCTCAAAACAGTTACCGGCAATCTCCGCCGGAAAATTGAAAATGCCAAGAGAGTTCAGGAAATCGGCAACCTTACTGATGAAATCATCAGTATTTCAGCCCAGACCAACCTCCTGTCGCTTAATGCCTCCATCGAGGCTGCAAGAGCCGGTGAAGCAGGTCGAGGCTTTGCAGTGGTAGCTGATGAAATCAGATCCTTGGCTGATTCCTCTAAAGAGGCTGCTAACAGAATTCAGGATGTTACAGCAGGTGTTATTGCCGCTGTAGAAGATCTGGCCCAGAATGCTGCAGAAGTTACAGACTTTATGATCAGCAGTAACGAGGAAGGTCACGCTCACGAAGATCAGCTGACCAATAGCTACAGTTCAGATATCCAGGTGCTCTCTGAAGCCATGGTAGCCTTTAAGGAACACAGTGATGAAATCCAGGCTTCCATCGGCGTCATCAAGTCAGCAATAGAGGCAGTCGATACAGCCGCAGAAGAAAATGCAAAGGGTATAGCCGATGTAGCAGAGCTTACCATTAACATTACAGCTGAACTTCAGGATATCGTAACAAAGAGCTCCAATAACGCCAAAGAAACAGATGCCCTGGCCAACACAATTAATGTATTTAAAGTATGATATAATAATCTTCAGGAGCTGTGCAATATCACAGCTCCTGTTTTTTTCTTAAGCATCTTCTCACTCTATTTAGGTGTCTCTGATAATCTCCACTCTTAAGCAATTCGCATATAATATACTGTTCCAATACAGGAACCGTACAAGAGTAAAAGCCCAGTCTGTCATGAAATTTTTCCAAAAGACCCTCCGGCAGCAGCATATACCCTACTCGTATAGATGGCGCTATAGTTTTTGAAAAGGTATTGATATATATTACTTTCCCCCTATTGTCCAGAGAAAATAGAGCTTCTTCAAGTCGGGAGGATACCGTGAGCTCAGAGTCATAATTATCCTCTACGATATATCTTTTTTCCGATGCCCAGTCCAGGTACTCATGTTTTTTTGAAATATCAGCGGTAACATTACCCGGGAAGCTGTGAAAGGGTGTAA
The DNA here is from genome assembly GCA_045640725.1 of Lachnospiraceae bacterium. Lineage (GTDB taxonomy): Bacteria > Bacillota > Clostridia > Lachnospirales > Lachnospiraceae > RGIG3528. The sequence continues at coordinate 251 of JAZUFN010000203.1, read as the reverse complement.
CGTGCAGTACATCAGCCCTGCTGTCCGCCAAAGCCTCCGAAATGATTCCATCTTTCCCCATAGTCAGCGCTTCAACTTTATGCCCAAAAGATCGGTATACTCGGGTAATTTTGTCATAGCAGGGCTTTTCCACAGCGATGGCTGCCGCCTCCTTAAAAAGCTGAGCTACCAGGGAATACAGGTACTCTGCACCGGCACCTATAATTATCTGATGGGTCCCCACATGTATTCCTCGCGAAGAAGCCAGGTAG
>JAZUFN010000202.1:0-10137 GCA_045640725.1 Lachnospiraceae bacterium | reverse complement strand
AAGAAGACACCGGTAGTGCTTCACCGTGCTATTCTTGGCTCTCTTGACCGTTTCATGGCTTATATCCTGGAGGAGACAAAGGGCAACCTTCCTACATGGCTGGCACCTGTACAGGTTAAGATACTTCCTGTAAAAAATGAGGACGAAGCCCTCAATGAGTATGCTGAAAATCTGGCAGATGAGCTCTTTGCGGCAGGTGTAAGAGTAGAAGTAGATAATCGTTCCGAGAAGCTGGGCTACAGACTTCGTGAGGCTCAGATGCAGAAGGTACCATACCTTCTCGTACTTGGTATGAATGAGATGAATGAGAAGACTGTTACATACAGACTTCACGGTCAGCAGGACAGCACCACTGTAGCTGCAGCAGAATTCATTGAATTTATCAAGAACCAGATTGCTACAAAGGCATTAAATAAATAATATTCGGGTGGCTGAGGGGCTAAATTGTTTTAAACAATTTTATCCCGGAGGAATTATTTATGAAAAAATTTTTTGCAGAGTTTAAGAAGTTTATCAGTCGCGGTAATGTAATGGATATGGCTGTCGGCGTTGTTGTAGGTGGTGCTTTTACAGCCATTGTAAATTCTTTGGTGAAAGATATCATCAATCCTGTTCTTGGACTTTTTGGCACAGCCAATCTTGAGAATCTTAAGTGGGTGATTAAGTCTACTGAGACTGAAGTTAATGGTGAAATGGTAGTTAAGGAAGTAGCTCTTATGTATGGATCTTTCATATCAGCTGTCATCAATTTCCTTATTATCGCATTTGTTCTTTTCTGCGTAATACGTGCCATGAATAAGGTGGCAGACGGCCTTAAAAAGCCTGAGGTACCTGCAGAGCCTGCGAAAGAGCCACGTAAGTGCCCATACTGCATGAGTGTTGTAGACGACAATGCTACACGTTGCCCATTCTGTACATCTTCTATTGTTATTTCTGCAGAAGAAGCTTTAAAGTAGTAATTAAAAAATTTTATTAAAATGTGACAAAAGGGGCACCCTTGATACAGGTGCTCCTTTTTGTCACTTTTTTATGTCTTTGCAGTTTTTTGAAATGCCTGTTTTTAAAGGCTCTTGGTGGTATATGTGTAAACAAGTTTCCGGATGGCTGGCAGGCAACAAAAATATTAAAACGTTTCAAAGCTAGTAAAATCAAGGGGTTGCGCCTTGTTTAAAGTTTAACATACTTCTTTAGTTTGGTAACGTGGTGGCTTAAATCTTTGCGAAACCGGTTGAATTATGAATAAACTATGAATAAAATGAAGTTTTTTGGCAAAAACGGCTTTGCGCAACCCCTTGCGCGCTGTTGCGCAAAACGTTTTTTTGTGCAAGGTGTACAATTTGAAAAAAAATAAAAACGTTTTTATTGACATTTAAATCAAAAGGGTGTAATATGTCCTCACAAACATAAATTACCGATGTCATCCGGAGACATCGGTGCTAATCAAAAGTGGAGGAAAAATTATGTTCAACAACAAACTTAAAAGAGCTCTGGGATTAGCTCTTGCTACAGTAATGGTTGTTGGTTCTATGGCAGCTTGTGGTGGCAAGGGTGATAAGAATCCTACAGGCACTACTAATCCTGACAATGGTTCAACAGCAGAAGCTTTTTGGAAGACTCTTGATAAGAATACATCCGGCTCCATCGATGTAATGGTATGGTCAGGTGACAGCGTTTACTACGAGGATCTTGGTAAGCAGAATTTAGACCCTCAGGATATTACAGGTATGAATGTAGCTGCTGTTTATGCACTGGCTAAAGAGTTCAATAAGCTCTATCCTAATGTAAAGATTAATCTTTTTGCACAGTCAGGTGACCCAAATGCAGACGGTACCACATGGAGACAGAAGCTTGACAACTTTAAGCAGGAGCATGGTAAGTATCCTGATGTATATGCAGCTAACGATCTTCCAGGAGATGTAGCAGATGGTATGATCGCTGATCTTTCCATCTACAAGGATGATCCCATGTACAAGCTTTTCAATCCTAGTGTTATGAACACCATGAACTACTATGGATTCCAGGCAGGTCTTCCTCAGTTTATCCAGCCTTGGGGCGTTTGGGTAAATAAGGAGCTCGCTGATTCTAACAATATTGATGTACCTGAGCCAAACTGGAATATCGACCAGTACACAGACTTCATCACATCAGCGGATAACAAGACCTTCTGGGGTACAATCTTTGGCTCACCTACTCACTTCATTGATACTGGTACCAGTACTGTAAACGCACAGATGACAGGCTTCAATGGTAGCGGCGATAGAGTAAATATTGCATCTGATGAAGTTTTATCCCTTCTTTCTTATATCCCTAGATGGGCTGAGTATGAGATCTGGGCAAAGTGGAATGCAGGCGCAATGGATGTTGAGCTTATGAATGACGGCGGCTGGTGGGGTTACAGCTTCTTCACAAAGAACTATGTTCTTGCATATGAAGGCGACCCTTGGATGATGGGCGCAGCTGTTAAGCCTCAGAATGCTGATGGCACATGGCCTGGTAATGCTGTACAGTCTTCTGACTGGGATATCTACCCAAGACCTTCTACACCTTACAAGGGAAATACAATCGGTCTCGTAATCGACCCTATGGCTATTCATAACTATGCAGTAGATGATGGCAATCCTGAGCTTAGCGAAGCAGAGAAGGCAAAGCTTGACCTTGCTTATGCATTTGGTTCATTCTGGTGTGGTTCTTCTGAGTCTATGCAGGCCAGAGCTGACCAGCTTTACAACGATAACGGCGTTCAGGTTACATCTCTTAATGACTCTTTCCCTCTTGTAACAGGTTCTTTATTTGATGATCAGATGAAGATCTGGTACAGCGTTGACTCTCATAAGAGATATGCTGATGCAAAGCTTATGCCTGGTTTCCAGGAAGTTGTTAAGCTTTGGAAGGAAGGTAAGTTCTGGGATATTTCAGATAAGACATATCCTTACTATGTAACTGAGGATGATCAGCAGACAGAGTGCCTTAAGGAGTGGAACCATGTTTCCGAGACAGGTACTACAGGTGTAGCTGTATACGAAGCTAACTGGCTTGACACTGTAAAGGCAAACCTTACAGAGTGGAACAAGAAGGCTAACGATCGTTTCAAGATCGCTGACTCAAACCTTAGAAATGGTCTTAAGAGATTCTACGGTTTTACAGATGACAAATTTAAGTAAAAATTCTCTCTTTTAAAAACGGGGGCCTGCGGAGCATTCCGTAGGCCCCAATTTAATAAAAGAGGCACTATAAGGACGCAAGAAAATGAAGCTAAAAAAGATTTTAATTACAATAGCAGTTGTTATATTGTTGGGCGTCGGAGCCTTCCTGCTTTTTGGCAGGAATCAGGCAAAATATGTAGACGATGTAAGCCCTGAAGAACTGAAAAATGCATATACGCTTCTGGCAGGCTCCGTGAATAGTGCAGACCTTACCCTGGTGGACTACAAGCTTTTGCAGTCATTATTACCGGGAAAGGGTAATTATGAAATAAAAAAAGACCTGCAGGAATTAAATTATCAGAAGACTATTGAATATACAGTTAATGCTGACGCAGACGGTATATATTATTTAGCCCTGGACTATAAGCCTGCAGACAATACCTATCTGGAGTACACCATTTCCATAGCGGTAAATGGTAAAAATCAGTATTCCGAGCAAAAAACCATAGCACTTCCAATTATCTGGAAGGATTCCGTATCAGAGTATCAGACAGACAGATACGGCGATCAGATAGCTCCTGTTCAGAGCAAGGTGCCAGGCGTTTATAAGACCTATCTTTTCAATAACACCTACTCTTCAGCAGCACCCCTTCCCGTAAGTCTTAAAAAGGGTGCCAATACCATCACTATTACCAATGTATCCAACGATGGACTTGAGGTAGGCAGCCTTTATGTGGAGTCAGCTGAGAGTAAGGCTCCTGACTACACCACCTACAAGGAAAAATACAAGGACAAAAATGTTGTCCACGATTTGATTTCCATTAATGCAACAGACTATACAGATAAAAATTCTGCAGAGATTATATATCAAGCCTCACAGAATCCGGCTCTTTACCCCTTCAATGCAGAATACAAGAAATTGAACATTCTCTCCTGGACCAGTACAGGAGCTGAAATAAATTATACTGTCAAGGTTGAAAAAGATGGCCTTTATGCAGTAGCACTTCACTACTCCAATGACAAGGAAGAAACAAATTCCTTCCAGACTATCAGAATCGACGGACAGGTTCCTTTTAAAGAATTTGAAAGCTATCCTTTCGAGTACACCAGTGGCTCCTGGGCTAACAAGGTGCTGGCTGACGAGAAAGGTAATCCATATTATGTATATCTGACAGCGGGAGAGCATAAGCTTACCATAAAGACAGAAGGCGAAGCTATTGCAGAGGCACTCAGATACGGCAGACTTATTGCGGCCCACGTTACAGATTTTGCTCTGGAGATTAAGAAAATTGCCGGAGAAAATCCTGATAAGTACAGAACTTGGAAAATGACTCAGTACATTCCTGAAATTGCTGATTACCTGGCTGCATATAAGACCCTTCTTCAGCATATTCGTTACACCCTCCAGTATGACATGGACTACGGCACCAACAGTGCTCTTATGTCTTACTTAGATAAAGCAGAGCAGTTTGTGACAGAGATGGCTGAATATCCCGATGAAATCGCTCTTTATACATCTGATCTGACAGGACGTGACAATTCCATGCTGGTGGCTATGTCCACATTTACATCAGCACTTATGAAGGAAAGCTTCTCACTTGATAGAATTTACCTCTGCGACAGTGGGAAAAAGCTGCCTGCAGCAAAGGCTAATGTATTTAAAACAGCCGGTAACTCCATAGCTGGTGTTTACTACTCCTTTACTTCCCCTAAGTACAAAATCAAGGATAATGACGACGAAGTACTGGAGATCTGGGTAAACAGAGCCCTTACTCACGTTGACCTTTTACAAAAAATGGTGGATACAGAGTTTACACCAAAGACGGGCATTAAGGTAAAGATATCCGTAATGCCTGATGCCAACAAGCTTACACTGGCTTCAGCAGCCAATGATACTCCTGACGTAGCGCTTGGTCTTTCCTCATACATGCCATTTGATCTGGCTTGTCGTGGAGCTCTTTATGATTTGACCCGATTCCCTGACTTCTGGGAAACAGCAGGCCGCTTTGCTCCGGGTACCATGGTGCCTTATACCTATAACGAAGGTATCTATGCTATACCTGAGACTATGGATTTTGCAGCTACTATATACAGAACGGATATTTTTAACAATCTGAATCTGGAAGTGCCGGATACATGGGATGAGCTGATTAACCTTCTTCCTACACTTCAGAGATATGGTATGAATTTCTACCACAACATCTCTTCAGGTGTTGGATACAAATGGTTCTATCAGACTACACCGCTTCTTTACCAGAATGGCGGTCACCTTTACACAGATGACGGTATGTCTACAGCAATTGATTCAGTAGAGTCAGTTCAGGGCTTAAAGCGTCTGGGAGAGCTCTTTGTGGCTTACTCTTTGGACACTACAGTAAATGAATTTTTTAACTCCTTCAGATATTCCACACTTCCTATCGGTATATGCGATAGCAATACCTACATTCTGATTAAGAATGGCGCAGCAGAGCTACAGGGACAGTGGGCACTGGCTCCTTACCTTGGTACCAAGCAGGAAGATGGCAGCGTAGCCAGATGGTATGTAGCCAACGGCTCCGGCGGCGTTATCTTTAAGGATACTGACAAGGCTGAAGAAGCATGGGCGTTCCTTAAGTGGTGGACAGAGAAGGAAACAGCAGTAGAGTACACATACACACTGAGATCCAGCTATGGTGATACCTACTTCTGGCTGCCATCCAATCTGGAGGCTCTGGAGCAGGCTCCTATCGACCAGGAAGATAAAGAGATCATTCTTTCCATGTCAGAGTGGCTGAGAGATGTGCCTCGTACACCGGGTCAGTACCTGCTGGAAAGATCCATTTCAGATATTTGGAATGCCATGGTGCTGGATGGTGAGTCGGCTCAGGTAGCAGCTGATGAAAAGGTAATTGAAATCAACAGAGAAATAAAGAAAAAAATGAAAGAACTTGGCTTTTACGATGAGGCAGGCAATATGCTGAAGCCTTATGTAATCAGAGATATTGACTGGATCAGAGCAAATATCGAAAAGGCCGGAAAGGAGAAAAGGTGAGTAACAATCTTAAAAAATCAAAAAGACTGAATAAGCATGATGCAAAGGCTTACCTTTTGCTTTCTCCCTACATTATCCTTTTCTCAATGTTTATCCTGGTGCCTGTAATCATTGCAGTAGCCCTTTCCTTTACCTACTTTGATGTTATTAATGCTCCCAGCTTCACCGGGATGCTGAACTACATTTCATTGTTTACACAGGATACGGTTTTCCTTAAAAAGGTATTGCCAAACACATTCCTTTATGCACTTATCGTAGGACCGGGCGGATATGTTTTATCCTTCCTGATTGCCTGGATGCTTTCACAGATTCAGCCGATTCCACGTACCATTCTTTCACTTTGTATTTACACCCCTTCAATGGTCGGTGCCGTGTTCATCGGTGTTATCTGGAAAACAATCTTTTCCGGTGACCAGGGTGGTTGGATGAACTCATGGCTCATGAAGCTGGACATCATCGACCAGCCGATTCAGTTCTTGCTTACCAAGGATTACTTCATGCTTATCATGATTATCGTATCACTTTGGTCTGCAATGGGTATCGGATTCCTGGCTATGATTTCCGGTATCTTAAATATCGACAAAGAGCTGTACGAAGCTGCTTACATGGATGGTATCAAGAATCGTTTCCAGGAGATTATCTACATCACAGTACCTTCCATGAAGCCACAGATGCTCTTCGGTGCAGTTATGGCTATCGTAAATGCATTCAACATGGGATGGATCGGTGTAACACTTTCCGGTGCAAACCCAACACCTGAGTACTCAGGTCAGCTGATTACCAACCATATTGAAGACTATGGTTTCATCAGATACGAGATGGGCTACGCATCAGCAGTTTCCGTAGTATTGCTCCTGATTGTTTACCTGTTCAATCTGGTAGCGCATAAGCTTTTCGGTGAAAAAGACTAAGGAGGAGCCATGGCAAAGAAAAAGAAAAGAAGAAGCAGCTTCCAGGGCTCCAAAATAGACCCAAGAAGATTCAGCGCTTCGCAAATAAAGTTTTATATAATTCTGGTACCGTTGGCACTCTTTATGATACTTCCGGTAATTATGATTATTAGCCGTGCATTCATGCCGCTGGGTGAGCTGTTCGCTTTCCCTCCCCACATTGTTGCACACAATCCTACACTTACCAATTTTAAAAACCTTTTTAAGCTTTCTTCCACAACAGGCGTTCCAATGCTTAGATATCTTCTGAATTCAGTAATCGTCACTCTCCTTACGGTTTTACTGAATCTGGTGATTACAGTGCTGGGCGCATACACCTTTGCAAAGAAGAATTTTAAAGGAAAAAAGATTCTTTTCGAAATCAACCAGCTGGCACTTATGTTCGTGCCTACAGCAGTAGCAATAGCCAGATACCTGGTTATCACCAAAATGAATCTTACAGACACCTGGGCTGTGCATGTACTTCCTCTGGCGGCCATGCCGGTAGGTCTTTTCCTGGTAAAGCAGTTTACGGACCAGATACCGGATGCCCTTATAGAGGCAGCGGTAGTAGATGGAGCAAAAGAGCTGACCATTATAAGAAAAATCATTGTTCCTCTTATAAGACCTGCGCTGGCAACATCAGTAGTACTTACCTTCCAGCAGGTATGGATGGCTACAGAAGCATCCAACAACTATACCACATCAGACACCATGAGAACTCTTGCTTACTACTTAGGTTCTCTTTCCACAAATAATGCAATTGCCGCAGCGGGCATTACTGCAGCAGCATCTGTCATTATGTTTGTACCAAACCTCATTATCTTCATTTGTATGCAGTCACAGGTTATGAACACAATGAGTCATTCAGGAATTAAGTAAATTTTTCAAAATAAGGATAAAAATCATGGGTACTTTTAAAAGAAAACTGCATATAGTAACAGCATTTCTGCTGGGACTTGCAATAGTGCTTACCGTTCCCGGCATCAGCGCATTTGCTGAACAGGCCACATCCTATACATACGCGGAGGATAGCAAAGGAAATTGGATTCGTACCCAGGATGCCTATCTTCCCAATCTGACACTGACCAGCCTTAATCTGAACAGAGCAGAAGAACTTTTCATAGATAGCAATGACATTCTCTATATTGCAGATACAGGTAATAAGAGAATTGTGAAATATGATATCAACAACGGAAAGGTACTGGATGAGCTGAATTACGCAGGCTTTTCCACTCCCAGAGGCGTGTTCGTTACCAAGAATTTTGACATCTATGTAGCGGATTCAGGAGCCAAGGCAATATTCATTTTTGATAAGGATTTTAATATCAAAAACACCATAACTAAGCCTGATGCCCCTATGTTCAAGGATACACTGTACGAGCCCAAAAGAGTAGCAGTTGACGATGGCGGCAGCATTTATATCATTGGTGAAGGTGTTTATAACGGTGTTATTCAGCTGGCAGCTACCGGTGAATTTCTGGGATATTTTGCGGTTAATGATGCAGATCTGACCTTATCTCAGCGTATACAAAAGCTTTTCTTTACCAGAGATCAGCTGGCCAACCTTATGGATATCAATCCTACAGTATTTGCCAATGTTCATGTAGATAAGGACGGTATCGTATATACTGCTACTTCAGGTCTGAAATTTAACGGTATGAAGAAGCATTCCACCAATGGTGGCAACATGTTTAAGAACAAAGTATGGTCCTATCCTACGGTTACTGATGTATATGTAGATAATTCAGGTCTTATTTATACAGCATCTACAGAGGGATATATAAATGTTTATTCCAAAAACGGAGAGGAAATTTTCTCCTTCGGTTCTACTGTAGTTGACGAAGATATAGTCGGACTTTTTACAAAGCTGAACGCAATTGCTGTAGACAGTCATGGCAGCATTTGGGCTTTGGACTCATTAAAGGGTTATGTTCAGAGCTTCAAGACCACTGAATATGCCAAGAAGGTATATGAGGCCATGAACCTCTACGAAAGTGGCTATTATGATAAATCAAGAAGTGCCTGGGAAGAGGTATTAAGACTGAATCAGATGTCTGCCCTGGCTCATAACGGTATTGGAAAGTCTTACCTCCACGCAGAGGACTATGCCAATGCCATGAAGCACTTTGAGGTGGCCAATAATAAGGGCGGATACTCAGATGCTTTCTGGGAAGTAAGAAATGATTACATTCAGGCGCATCTCTCCTTTGCTCTGGCAATCATAGTAGGGCTGCTGGTGGTAATGTTCATCCTGGGCAGAGTAGATAAGAAAACAAAGTTTTATACCAACTTCAAAAATAAGCTGGCTGAAAAATTAGGTAAGCTTCCGGTATTTAGGGATTTCGGACTGGCCTTCAAAATGTGCAGAAAGCCCTTTGATCTTTACTATGAAATGAGAAAGCACAGAAAGGGCAGCCTCCTGGGGGCAACAGTTCTTTACCTTGTATTTTTCGTAATATACATGGCTTATCAGACCTCAAAAGGCTTTATATACCAGTATGTAGAAGTGGAAGATATGGACCTTACAGCCATTGTTATAGGCTTCTTCGCCATTATTTTCCTCTTTGTTATCGGTAACTACCTGGTTACCAGCATTACAGACGGTGATGGTATTTTACGACAGGTATACATGATTCCTGCATACGCACTTATTCCTGCAGGCATCTCAATGCTGGCCGTCACACTGGTTTCACATGTGCTTACCTATAATGAGTCCTTCATGCTGACCATCCTCTTAATGATTGGCATCACCTGGAGCGTAATCATTGGCTTTATCGGATTCATGACAGTACATGATTACACCTTCAAGGAAACTGTAAGAAGCTTTATTATTACAGCCTTCTTTATGATTATTTTCGCAATAGTAGGTATCATCCTCTCCATCATGTGGGAGAGCCTGTACACCTTCTTGGTATCCGTAGGAAAGGAAGCAATTTTCAGATGAGAAAGTCAAAATTAATAAGTTTTGCAACAGCTACAGTTCTGATTACTTCCGTTCTGGCAGCTCATATTGCAAAGGCGTACATTCCTA
>JAZUFN010000201.1:0-7992 GCA_045640725.1 Lachnospiraceae bacterium | reverse complement strand
GAACGACATGGCTACGATCCGACTTAGCCTTACCTTTTTCCTTAAGTGTCATGCCTTCTTTAAAGAGTGTATTGGCCAGCTTTGTATACAAAGCGGTAAACTTTTCCTCATCAGATCTGTTGGCAAATACATGTATCTTACCCGGCACTTCAGTCTTGTTGCCGGCTTCATCCACTGCCCAGTAGGTGACATTATAATCGCCTAATTCATAATCCCCTTTTTCATTCGTTTTTACTTCGTCCTTATTTACATAGACAACAACTTCACCATCATAATCGTCTTTTGCTGATATTCCTGAAAGGTAAGAATTGTCTTCTCCCAAGTAAAAATTTCTATCCAGCTCTCCACTGATTTCAGGGCCTACAGTATCTATGCCCACAACAGCCTTCACCTGGTAGACGGTAGTATTACCCGAAGTATCCTTAAGAAGAAGCTTAACAGTAGTATCCCCCAGCTTTGTGAAATCCGGTGCCTCTGCATACTCTACCGTAACATCTGACATATCTGTAATATTTTCTACAAAGGCTGATGCTTTGGGATTGCCGTTCTGTTTAACCTTTTTTTCCACTACAGTAGCGGTAGGAGCTATAGTATCCTCTACTCTGACAATAATAGAATAAGATTCATCATGAATATTAAGAGTCAATGCCTTGTCACCCAGGGTGGTAAAATCAATCATGTTTAATGAAGGTGTCAAAGTATATGACTCATTTCCGGCATTGCCGTCCTTGAAAAAGTCCTTTTCTGTAGGCATTTCACCCAGCTCTACAGGTAAAAGGAATACTATATTTGGATCCAGTACTCTTATTTCCGAAGTGAAATTGGTCTCGTTACCTGCCGCGTCCTTTACCACTACCTCGGCAGAAACAATCCCCAGCTTACTGACATCCACGTTATTTCCCCAGCTCACCGTATAGTAGCTATCTTCCGTAATGCTTTTTATTAGCGTTTCAGGCTTGATACTGTCACCTAGGGATATGTTCATTCTGTCGTAATAATCCACTTTGGGTGCAGTCTTATCTTCTACTATCACAGTGGAAGAATAGGTAAAAATTCCCTTCTTTACCTTAATTTTGTATTCCCCGGGCTGCTTAACATCTACGTCATTTTTTACAAAGCTTGCTTTACCACCATTTTTGAAAAGTCTGGCCGCCTCTACCATTGAATGGCCTGCCGGTAGAATAACTTTTGGGTATGGCCTGCCAACCAGGTACACCACCAAAAAAGCAATCGCCGCTAATGCAAGCACAGGCACAATAAACAGTAATACGGGCGTCTTTCTGCGTCTTCTCATAACACTACGTTCTCCTAAAGCATTATTTATGTAAATACTAATAAATCACTCAAGCTATTCATACTTAAAGCCATTTTCGAATCCATTGAAGTCAATACTACCGATATACCATTTATCCTCGATTTTAACAAGCCATAAAGGAATATCAATAGGATAATTCACCCACTTACTGTCGCTTTTTTGCTTCATGCGCTGCTCCAGATAGATATGAACATAGACCAGTCTGTCTGAGTAGCCCATATATTCCTTAACCTCATGATTAATAAAGCTTGTATTGGAATGGGTAAAAAACTCGTTATTATTCAAATGGGAGAACTTCTCATAATATACAGAATTCTCCGGGAAAAAAGCTGCCAGCTCCCCGATTTTCTTGTCTCTGGAGCAGAAAAGGCTATAGGTCTCCAAGAAAGTGGTAGCAAAGCTCACAAGCTCCTCCCTATCCGCTTCCATGCTCTCAACCCCTGAACGAAATGTTCTGCTGTCGGCATCATAGGTAGCTATGCTGTCTGCACCAAATCTGTCTGTCCAAACAGTCTCCTCTTCATCTACATATAAATCAACATAATACTTTACAAAAGTCGGGTAAGATATAACATCTTCCAGTGTCTGATACTCAGGATAAGTTTTAATTGCTTCCTTTATAAGGGAAAAATCTATACCGGAATCAATGTTCTTTTCCATTGCTTCATTGCCGGTAATCACTGTGCCTCTAAAACTGACTGTAGTATCGGAAGGCGCATACGCATAGTGGATAAGATAATAATAGGCACCTGTCTTTTCATCCTTTTCCAGAATCACTTCCTGACCGGTCCTGTCTACCACTCTTACCTCCGGCTGAGAATAAAAACCGGCACCTGCATACTCGCTGTAGCCCACCATACAGTCACTGTCCTTATGACCTTTAGCCGCATTTTTAGGTATCTCAATACCGTTTATAAAAAGGGTCATTGTTTCCGGTATGGTAACAGCATAGCTGTACTTTGACTGGGTAGTAAGGGTAACACTCTCCACTTCCCACAGCTTAAACTGATAAAGCTTGTTGTATCGCTTAGTCTCTTTAAGGGTAAAATATGCTATCTGCTTATCATCTGCAGATACGATGTACTGGGGCTTTTCATCTGAATACTGGCCAAAAAATCTGCCAAAAGTCAGCTCTTTTCCCTCAATAGTCTTATAAAATGTATCAAGCACTTCATCAATGGTCTCAACGTCGTTTTCCACCTTATTGGTCAGAACGACCTTTAGCGCTTCTCTGTTCTCAGTTTTAAAAATACTCTCCACTACCCTGTCTGCCTCGTGAACAGGTCTGGTCTCCTCAAAAGCCTCCAAATAATTTTGAAGCTTCACCATTAAAAGCACTAAAACCAGGACTCCCAAAAGAGTACCACCACCATAGGCCAGCCAGAAAACCGGAGCTTTTCCCTCTTTATTTGTAAATATCTTTTTAATCTTATCTAAAAACTTTGCCATAACTACCTCTTTTCTATATAGAAGCAGTCAGGTATTGATCTGCCGCCTGTGAGATCAGGATAATTGGAAATAAGACTGCCGTCCATGTACATGGCTGATGAGCTGCCACCATCCAGGTTGCAGGCATTTACAGCTCCGAACTCCAGCATTATTTCAATAAGATCAGCATAAGATGCTCCCAGTGAATTGGCCTGACGACCGTCTATAACCAATAACAGCACAGCTCCATCAGCCCGCTGTCCTATAGCCGTTCTGGGATTCAGATTCATGGTAAGACCCTTGATAACAGCAGCCTGACCATCCTGTACCAGTACAGGTCCGAAAGCAAGCGCATCTCTGATACCTGCTTCCTTAGCCTCTGCTCCGGTCATTCTGCCTACAATGAGCACATTGTCTTTATTAAAGCCCACTATAAGGCTCTTTGTATTGTCATCGCCGTACACCAGCTCGCCTCCGGAAAAAACCAGACCCTCAGGTATACTGCCTGTGCCTTTTCCGTTGGGATCATCAAAGCCTCCGCCGTTTATACCGGCCACAGCCTCATATTTTTCCAGCATAACATTCAAGGTATCGCCTTTTTTCTTGCTGTTACCCAGATTATCACATACTCCCACTTTTACTCTTGATGGGTCCTTAACTATCATCATTCTTCCTGAAAAGGAAAGACCTTTAACTTCAACAATCTCAATATCCTGTTCTTCATTGTTGTCGTCTTCTTCATTTTTTTCAGGGATAACAATAAGGTCAGGATTGGAAATCACCCCAAATTCTTCGATAGTATTACCTGCAAGAACTTTTTCGACCATTTCCGATGGCAAAATCAATTCGGCCAAAAACTTGAATGCACTGGTCTCCCGAAGTGAGAGCACAAAGGCATCCCTGGCAGAATCAGAAGGACCGTAGTTAACAGAGTAAACAGTCCCTGCAATTCCTGCAAATACCAAAAGAACTACCGTAAATATAACCAATAAAACCCTTAGCAGATATTTTATCGGCCTGGGCATTGGTTTTTTTTCTTTTTTGGGGGCTGATTCAGTCATATATCTCTCCAAAAATATTACTCTTCTGTATAAAGAATGGTAGCCACTTCATCATTCTTAACAGTGAACTGAATGTACATACCGTCCTTTTTGTACACATAGCTGCCTTCACTCTGAGGCGCACCATACTTAACGGAAATAGCAGATGCAGGATCACCGATACGCACACCTTCTGTGGTGGCAATAAGATCATCATCAAAGGAAATAGCAAATACTCTCTCTACTGCTCCTTCAATAATAGCTGTGACCGTTACATGAGCAAACTTGTATTCCTTATCGATACCATCATATTTGCAGCTGCCTGACTCACTTATCTGAGCTGTTTCGCCAATTTTATCATAAACAGCCTTCATATTCTGACCTATGAAGAGATCCACATCATTCAACTTAATCGCATAACCTGTAGGCTTAATGGCATTATTGCCGGCAGGTGCCTCTGTAGGCTCAGGATCATCCACTACCAAAGTGCTGTCACCACACGCCGCAAAGGACAGCGCCATAAGGCCGGCACAAACTAAAGCTAAAAATTTCTTTTTCATAATTATAACCTCTCTTATTTTATTTCAATATCCGGATAAAGCGACTCGTCAAAATAGAAATAATCTTTTCGCTTTTGATTATATTCTTCTCCCTGGGCTTTAGTAAATAAAAAGCCCCCTTGATCCCCACTACCGAAAGATGTTTTTCTGGACATGGCATCAAACTGATACCAGCCCTCGCCTACATTGACCAATAGCCAGAAATGTCTGGAATTCTGCCCATTGGGCATGATACGTGTCAGATCATAGGTAGGTATTCCCGCTATTTCCAACAGGGCCTTGGACATGGCAAATGCAGTGAAGCAATCCCCCGGCGTTCTATACTTTTCATTTTTTTCTATATTTTTCAAAACATCCTCAAAGCCAAGTAAGGCCTCAAGTCTCCAGTTGTCGTAGGCCCCGCTTTCGGCAGTACCTTTATATCCGGAATGAGACCATACCCAGCTGTACACAGCCTTGGCTTTATCCTTTTGGGACATATTGTCCTTCAGTATAGCAGTCGCCACTGTATTTACTGCCTTTTCAAATCTCTCGGCTTCAGATCTGCTGGCATATACGTGCACGAGCCCCTTCACCTGAGTCCTGTTACCTGTCTCATCCTCAGCCCAATAGGTCACTTCATAGTCTCCTACTCTGGTGGTATCGACCTTTTCCCTATCAACATGCACCAATACCTCGCCGTCACAATCATCTATGCCTCTGACCCCGGAGAGAAGTGAGTCATCCTCACCTATAAAAATATCCCGCTCCAGTGGGCCTACTATAGCAGGTCCCGTAGTATCAATAATGACATGAGCCTTTGTATCATAGTAGGTGGTATTGCCTGCGGCATCTTTAAGTACCAGCCTTACCTCTACCGTACCAAGTGCTGAAAAATCCGGTGTCCGTGCAAATGCCACTTCAACCGGCGAAGCATCTACGATATCACTGACGAATGCATCTGCAGTAAGACTACCGCCCTCTTTAACATTTTTTTCAACTACAGTAGCTACAGGGGCTACCGTGTCAACTACCATTATGCTAATCTGACAAATATCATTTCTATACTTTAATGTGACCGCCTTTTCACCCAATACCGTAAAATCGATCGTGTTTAAAGCAGGCGTAAGAGAATATGTATCTCCTGCCACATTGCCATCCTTAAAAAAGACCTTTTCATCGGGTATCGTACCTGCCTCCACCTGCAGTCTGGGCATTATATTCGCATCTACAATATGAAGCTTGGTATAAAATCTGGTCTCGTTGCCAGCAGCATCCCGTACCACTACCTCCGCAGTAGTAAACCCTGTGTCATTGGTATCGACACTGTGAGCCCAGGCCACTGTATAGTAGCTGTCTTCCGTGATACTTTTTATCAGGTCTTCAGGGGCAATTTTTTCCCCCTGAGATATACTCATCTCCCGATAATAATCGACACCGGGAGCCACCTCATCCACAATAACCACCTTTGATGTATATGTGAAGAGTCCCTTTTTTACTCTGACCTTGTACTCTCCGGGCTGCTTGGTATCAACGTCATTTTTCCTGAAAGAAACATTACCACCGGATTTAAAAAATGTTTTTGCTTCTATCATAGGCTGGCCTGCATTAATTATCACTTTAGAATAAGGCCTGTCTACCAGAAACAGTACCAAAAGCTCTATCACAATCATCGCCGCTATTATGGGAATATATAAGACTTTCGGTATACTCCTTCCACTTTTATTCATCATTTCCCCCCTGAGACAGCATAGCTGTCTTTAAAACATACAGATGTTATTTTACTAAATTCTGTTTGAAAATGCAATAAAAAATGAGATGTGTCATGGGAAGCTATCCCACAACACACCTGTGTCATCACATCATGCATTTAATGTAAAACCTGCACCGTTTTTTGGTGCATTTTTGCCATACTTCTGCAGGTAGTACTCCCCCACCTTATTGGTACGGGCAGCACGCTGAAATTCATTCATCTCGGCAGCATCCTCAGCCTGGACGGTACGACGCTGTCCACTGGCACGACGCTCTACCTTAACCGCCTTCATGCTGCGGCGCCTCTCTACAAAGACAGGAGTCTGCTCTAAAATGCCTTTTTCTTTATCTATAGCAGTAATGCTCTCCATCACCTCGGGCTTACGCCATGCTAATTTTTTCTTTTTCTGATCACTTTCAGACTGAACATTAAGTACCGACTCCGATGTAGCTACTACCTCCTGAGTCATTCTGTCGGACACCCCTGTAGCAACAGGAGTCTGGGCCACATTATTCAGCCTGTAGGCTGAACCGGCCATATATCCTATCATATCCATATTGAACCTCCCTGTTATCTGACTGTATCATCCTTAATACAGTGATAAGCTTAAACCCTCTGTTAAGCTTAAAATAATCCCAATTAATATAAAAATAAACTTTATTTCATAAAAAATCAAGAAATATTACAAGAATGATATTCTAATCAGCTACTATTCACAGTAAATCTGTATATTAATCAGTCCTAAGCTTGCTTAAGGACTGATTAGTATACAGATTTAACTGTAAAGGCTGTACAAAACTTAATGAAATAGTCCATAAGCGCGCAGCGCGACTTACGTGCTTGCACGGAAGGGGCTATGAATTAAGTTTTGACAGGCTGTGAATAGTAACTCTATTACTTCTATTCCAGGGTATTTATATCATATTCAATGTTATTCACCCTGATTTTTTTTACTATATCAGAATAGGCAAAGACGCTCTCATCTACATAGGACATTCTGTCTACGCCCCAATTTTTTATAAGAGTACTTATAATAGAGCTTATTCTGGGACCATGATGGGGATTACATTCACCGATACAGGCTATTTTCCCCTCTTTAACCAGCTGCCTTGCAGTCTCGCTGACGCCGTCAAAGGAAAGTACCAGGATGTCACCATTTTTAACATCAGTGCCCACCTTTTTCCCTGCTTCTTCTATAGCTTCAATAACCCCAAATGCCATATTGTCATTCTCACAGTAAACTACATTGATTTCAGGATAGCTGTTCAAAAATTCCTTCATGACTTCCTTACCCTTGGTCTGGGTATAGTCCCCCACCTGCTGATCCAAAAGTTTCCAGCCATATTTATCTACGCCATAGATAAGACCTGCTCCTCTTCCCAGCTGGGCACTGGAGCCCAAGGTACCTTGTACATTTACAATATTCAGGCTTTTTTCATCTATGCCTTCTGCTACTGCAAAGCTGTGAAGCCACTCCACCACCTTCATACCTTCCAGGGTAAAGTCAGAGCCTACAAAACAGGTGAAGGGCGAATTTTTGCTCTCTACCATGCGGTCCACAAGAATAACCGGAATCCCTGCGGCTGCTGCTTCCTGAAGAGCTGTGGCAAAGCCATCTTCCTTTACGGGAGCCAGTACAATAAAGTCTACCCCCTGCTGGATAAAGGTTCGAACAGCCATTATCTGATTGGTCTGCTTCTGCTGACCATCCATATATATCAGCTCGTAGCCATTTTCTCTGGATAAGGCCTTTTTCATGGATTCTGTATTGGCCCGTCTCCAGTCAGACTCTGCACCTATCTGGGAAAAGCCCACAGTAATATACTTCTTTTCTGCAGGCGTAGGAACTGCCTGGTCCCTTTTTTGACAAGAGGCCAGGCAGAATACTATCAATATACAGCTTATAATGCTTATGAT
>JAZUFN010000200.1:0-6507 GCA_045640725.1 Lachnospiraceae bacterium | reverse complement strand
TCCCCGGGCTCGATGTGGCCATTCCAGCTTTCATTGGATATTATTATCTGCTTTCCTTCCACCCTGCATGAGCTACACCAGTTTTGCGTACTTTGTATATCTGATGCAAAGAGTATCACAATGCTCCAGCTGTCAATAGCTGTAGTTCCCGTATTTTTTATCGAAATGTCATACTGATAGCCACAGGCATCTCCACCCCAGTTGCTGGATACCTTAAGAGTCACGGACAGGTCGTTTTGTGTAAGCTTGTATTCTGTCCCCACAGCAGCTTCCGGAGTCAGCGAATTATCCACATGTGGTGGATTATCCACCGGGTTTTCTCCATTATTACCGCTATCGGAACTACCGGCTCCATTACCACCATCTCCCTGATCTATTGCCGAAAAATCAGGTACTTCACCTATCAGGCCACCGTTGCCGGCAGTCACCATTTTATAAAACCACCTGCCCTCCTGGCTCAGGTCTTTTTGAGTAAATCCGTTTGTCTTGTTACATGAAGAAACTATAAGGCAGGAGCTTTCATTTTTATTGGCCAGATTCCATATACAGGATGATACGCCGTATTTGTCCATAAGTGCCATCCACTTATTGGCCTCTGTTTCGTTGCAGGCGCCGTTGCCACTGGCATCAGTGATACCATACTCTGTTACAAACACCGGCAATCCTTTTTTGATGGCTTTTTCCATAGTATTCCGCAAGCCATCCTTATGAGTACCTGCATAGAAATGCAGGGTATACATTATATTTTCATAGCCTGTAATAGGGTCTGCCGCTGCCTTGTCCACTTCCTGGGACCAGGTGGGTGTTCCCACTATTATGATGGCATTGGGGTCATTTTTTCTTATGACTTTAATGACTTCCAGGGCATATTTCTTGATAGTACTCCAGCTGGTGCCGCTATTTGGCTCATTACATATCTCATATATTACATTTCTGTAATCCTTATATTTTGCGGACATTTCCTCAAAAAATTTAAGAGCCTCGGTTTTGTATTTATTTGGGTCATTATCACTTAATATATGCCAGTCAATGATAACATACATATCCTCGGCTGTGGCGTATTCCACGCCTTTTTCCACCAGAGCTTTAAGCTTTGCCTTGTCTCCTCCGGAACAATATCCCCCTTCACCGGTATACAGAGCCAGCCGCATTATATTGACGCCCCACTCGTACCTGAATTCGTGAAAAGCTTTTTGGTCCACAAACTGTGGAAACCACTGAAGTCCTGCAGTGCTTATGCCCTTAAGCTGTACAGCCTGCCCCTTTTCATCTACAATGCTGGTGCCTTCTACATGAAGACGACCACTGGAGGATGGTGCTACCAGGGTATCATCTGCCGGTTTCACAAAGGAAGTTGGCCTGGGCGTAGCAGTTGCCGTGGGCTTGGGTGTGGACGTAGGATTGGGTGTGGATGTTGGCCTGGATGTTGCTGTGGGCTTAGGCGTGGACGTGGGATTGGGTGTGGATGTTGGATTGGGTGTGGATGTTGGCTTAGACGTTGCCGTGGGCTCAGGTGTTGCTGTTGGTTCAGGAGTAGGCGCTATCGTAGGCTGGCCCATTATTTCATCCGGTGCCTTAGTAGGCTCCCAGATTTCTATAGGTGGCTCTGTAGGCTTAGGTAAGTCAGTAATCACCGGCACCGGTGTAGGACCGGGCGCCTTTGTAGGATTAGGAGCCTTTGTGGGGCTGGGGACCGCTGTAGCAATAGGAACTACCGTAGCACTAGGAGCTTTAGTGGGCTTTACACTTCCAAGCTCTTCTTCTTTTTCTCTTATTTTCCCATAATAAAAAAGCAGACTGATGGCACTGCCGATTTCCAGCAGCGCTATCAGTCCAAGTATTATACTAATTACAATTACTTTTTTCTTACTCAATTTCCCTTAATGCCTCTTTTATTTTTACTATCATTTCTTCATATTCAGCATCTGTCAGATATTTTTTGTCCGGATTCATCTGGAAGGTCCCACCCCATTCGTCACCGTCTTTATATTTTGGTACCAGATGCATATGGAGGTGACAACCGGTATCACCATAAGCACCATAGTTTACCTTATCCGGTCCGAATACCTTATGAATAGCCTTGGATGCCTTGGCCACATCTTCCATAAATGCTGCTCTTTCCTCAGCAGAAATATCCACCACTTCGCTGACATGATCCTTATAAGCTACGATAAATCTGCCGTATTTACTCTGCTCTTTGAAAAGTACCAAAATACTTACAGACAGGTCACATACATAAATACCAAATTTATCCAGAGCAGGACCGCCCTTCATACAATATCCACAATTACAGTCTTTCATACACTATCCTATATTATTTCCTTTCTTTTCTAAATCTATCGTTTTACGAATTGTACCCCTTTGCCTCACTAAATTCAATTAAATTTCTATGTAGATTTAAGGCCTTTTATTATATTATTAAATATGTTATGATACTGTTACTATTAATCACCTATTACGAGGGAAAATCATGGAAGAAAAAAGAATTATCCAGCCAAATGAAGACTTTTCTATTTTCATCGTGCCGTCTTATGAGCCTGATGAGCGCCTGGTAACTATGTTGAAGGACATGCATGACAGAGGGCTTACTTCCGTTATAGTAGATGATGGCAGTGGTCCGGACTATGCTGACTTTTTTAAGCGGTCAGCGGCTTTTGGTCACGTTTTGACCCATGAAGTTAACAAAGGCAAGGGTTGTGCCATCCGCACTGCTCTTACCTATATCCAGAGCGCCTATGAGGGTGATTTTACTGTAGTTACAGTGGACTCAGACGGACAGCACAAAATTGAAGATGCATTAAACATCCTGGCATACGCTCACGACCATAAAGATACCCTGGTTTTAGGCAGCCGCCCTCTAAATGACGATATCCCTTTCCGCAGTCGTCTGGGCAACAGTCTTACCCGCGGAATTTACCATATGGTATCCCATACCAAGGTACATGATACACAGACAGGTCTTCGTGCTTTTGCCAGCAACCTGATACAGACTATGATTGATATCGAGGGTGAGCGCTATGAGTACGAGATGAATGTACTTTTGTATTGCCCCTACATGCACCTAAAAATCAAAGAGATTACCATCACTCAGATTTATGAAAATAATAATGAGGGCTCTCACTACAATCCTTTTAAGGATAGTGCCCGCATTTTTAAGGTTATTTTAAAATTTGTTCGTGATAGAAAGAAGTTTAAGAAACAATGAACAAATTTTTGGAACTTTTAAAATTTTCTGCCTCCGCTATTATTTGTTTCCTGGTAGATTTCCTATTTTTCCAGCTGTTTTTCTTCCTGCTGGATCGCTTTGCAGGACTTAGCTATGCTGACACCGTCGCCACCTATATGGCAAGGGCCATCAGCGCTCCGCTAAACTTCTATCTGAACCGTAAAGTAGTATTTAAAAGTGATGTATCATTGGTAAAAAGTATACTGCAGTATGTGTTTTTAGCATTATTTATCGTTGTGGTTAATTCATTTTTGGCCCATTTATTCATATCCACACTAGGTATAAATTCCTGGTTGGCCAAAGCCTTGATAGAATCAATTCTCTTCGTAATTAATTATCTGATTCAGCATTTTATTATTTTTAAAAAATAAAAAAAGTTACAGGGCCGTTTCTCATTGTCAACTTCTCATAGAATAGTTGGCAGCGAGAAACGGCCCTGTAATAATTTTATATCGTTACTATTCACAGTTAATCCATGTATTGGGCAGCCATAAGCTTGCTTAATGGCTGACAAATATATGGATTAAACTGTAAAGGCTGTACAAACCTTTATGAAATAGTCCATAAGCGCGTAGCGCGACTTACGTGGTTGCACGGAAGGGGCTATGAATAAGGTTTGGACGGACTGTGAATAGTAACATTATATCACCTCTTGAACCTCTGATGTTTTTTTCATCATATAATCCGCTACAAATTTTACGAATTCATCCCCCGGCATCGGTTTTGCGTAGTAATATCCTTGGAAGAAATCACAGCCGTAATACGCTAAGAGCTGCGCTTGTTCTTCCGTCTCTACACCTACTGCTATAAGCTCCATGCTGAGCTGTTTCATCATTCTAATGGTCTGGCGAAGAACGGTCATGGCCTTTTCGCTCTTCATAGCATTCCAAAGCATGGATTTGTCCAGTTTAACAATACTGAAGGGATACTCTACTACTGTATTCAGATTGGAATATCCTGTACCATAGTTGTCCAGAGAGAATCGCATACCCTTGTTTATCAGAATCTGCATGTTTTCTTCCAGCTTCTTGCCCTTCATAACAATACCGGCGTCTGTAATCTCCAGGGAAATTCTAAAATATTCCAGCCTGTACTTTTCCATGATAGCTGCCAATTTGATATGAAGGTCTTCTTGAATACACTGCATAGGTGAAAGATTTACGGTAATGTAATCAATTCCCATATCCCACACCTGATTTTCTACCATAAAGCGGCAGGTTTCCTCAAATACATAGTCTCCTATTGCGCCTATAAGTCCATTTTTTTCGGCTATAGGAATAAACTCTGACGGAGGTATGGAGCCTAACGTCTCATCAAAGAGATAAACCAATGCCTCGGCCGATGAAAATGCCTCTTTTTCCACAGAGTAAATGGGCTGATACTTTACTGTGAAAGTCCTTTCTTCAAGAGCCTGTCTCAACACCTGAAGTACCTGTCCTGCACGCTGTCTCTCATCCAAAAGATTAGCCTCAGCATGCATTACTGTATCCTTTGTCTTTTCTGAGGACTTAAGCAGCGAATATTCCAAAAGATTCAGCACACTGTCAGTAGTAGATGCATCTGTAGGTGATTCAAATCTGCTCATTAGTACCTGCAGGTGAACCTTTTCATTACTTACCACAAAAGGATCTTTGAATCTGTTACGAATCTTCTTTACAAACATTTCCATCTCTGCAGAACCGCCGGTAACAATCATGGCAAATTCTACGTCAGAAATATAAAATACTTTGTCCCTTTCCGTAATCGACTTCAAATACTGAGCTATATCGTTCAGCGTATTATTTATAGATGCGGTACCTACTATTTCTCGAAGCTCAGCAAGACCATCCACCTTAATACCTAGAACAATGAAGCTTTTATTCTCATATATTTTTTTCGTAACTACAGTTGAAAATGCATTTGTATTATATGCATTAATGGTCTGACTTTCATAAAACATAGGATTTTCTCTGGTAAATGATACCAACAAAATACCTATCATCATACTGAAATTGATAAGCAGGTAGTCCTCGAAAACAAACTGAAGAGCCATAGCAATAAGGATTGCGACTGTGTACAGAATAATAACAAACTTATAATTTTTCGACACTTTGCTCTTAAAAGTCCGTACAAAAGAGGAAACCAGGTAAAACATAGCTGCATAATATGACCAGAAAATAAAAGGACCGTGGTGATAAATCAGATTCTCGTCAAAATAAAACAGGCAGCCCAAAAATGGTGAAAGCAGAGTAAGTACTACTGAAACGCTATAATGGCCGAAAATCAGAAATCTGGTACGACCGTCCATCTTGTATTCTCCATTGGATGTGGCCACAACTGAATAGTAATAATAAGTCGGGCCCATACCTTGGAAGAAAAGATTATATAAAACATTAAGGGTATTCACTGCCCACATCGGAACAACTGCAGCATTCACAATACCCCAAGCACTGGCAATATCAAAAGCACAGGCTAAAATAGAAGTTACCAAAATACGTAAAAAAGCACTGGTCTGACGGGATGAAATAGTATGTCTTATATTAAATTCAATAGTCAATGCCAAGGATACTATTAGCGCCGCAATATCAAAATGAACAACAAAGTTTGTCATGACCTTTTCCTCAATCTCATTATATTAAAATCTTCAGGATACCCCACAGATAATAGTAGCACAATAGAACCATCTTTAAAACAATTGTAAGAATTTTTTCTACAAATTTTATAAAAGTGACATTCCTCCAGCCATTATTCGATTGATTATTGATTCAGTTTCAAGAGGTGTTTTCGCCTTTTTAAGGTCCTTTTCGTATTTTTCACCCAATTCAAAATTAGGTAAAAAGTGAAACCAAAATTCTTTGTAGCGGGCCAGTATTGGCACAGGTCCGGAAAAGCGCTCTTTGTATGCCGCAAAAAGCTCATTGTGAAAGGCCTTAAAAGTAGCTAAATCAGGGCTTTCTTCCTGTCCCTTAATTATAGACGGCAACCAAGGCTTTGAAATAAGGCCTCTCCCCAACATAATTGCTTCCAGATCAGGATATTGTTGATAAATATCCTGTGCATCTTCTTTCGTTTTAATTTCTCCGTTGTATATTAGTGGCATTTTTGCCTTATCAGAAGCCATATTGAAATATTCCATTCTGATAGGCCCTTTATACATATCAGTCCTGATGCGTGGGTGTATAATCAGTTCATTCAGGGGAAATTTATTATAAATCTCCAGTACTTCTTTAAATTCTTCCGGATCGTGGTAACCCAGTCTGGTCTTTACGGATATTTTCATTTTTTGAGCTATTTCTGCAGAA
>JAZUFN010000199.1:0-2053 GCA_045640725.1 Lachnospiraceae bacterium | reverse complement strand
GCCTTCAGCCTGACTGAAGAGATCTCCAAGAGCCCCAGTATCCTCACTATGAAAACAGAAGACCAGAACCCCATTCTTGCTGACTGTGTCAGCAGAAATGCTTATCTGGAGCTTCTTTACATACAGGGTACAGACGGCATGCAGACCGGCCGTTCCAGCGGCACACTGGCTGACAGATCCACCAGATGGTGGTTTATCCAGACTATGGAACAGAAAAAATCTTTTGTTTCCAAATCATATTATTCAGTAAATACCGGCATGCCATGTGCCTCCATCTTTTTCCCAATGTATAGGCAGCAGGAAATGATAGGCGTTTTTGCAGTAGATATAAAGCTTGACTACCTGCAGAGCCTCATAGAGCAGTTTTCCGATGAGAAAAACGGCGAATACTCCTTTGTTATAGATGGTGAGGGTGTGGTTGTCGCTCATCCCGACAGTACTCAGATTGAAGAGCTCTACAATTATGTTAAGCTTACCAAAACAGTATCTCTTAAGGATGATGCCGGCAATCCAAAGACCGATGAAAAGGGAAATATCCTTACCGAGGAACAGCCCATCACCCTGTCAGCATCCTATAAGAAAGTCATCGAGGATGTAATGTCGGGCCATTCCAATCATGCAAAAATTACCAATAATGGCGTAAGCTGCTATGTAAGCTACGCCCCCATTTCCTTAAAGGGCGATTCTGATTCCTGGTCAGTTATTACTGTGCAAAAGGTATCAAAAGCCATGAGCATGGTATATTTTATCCTGATTATAGCCCTGGTGGCATCTATTGTGGCTGTGGCTGTGGCAGTCATTATCATCACCAAGCTGGCCCAGCATCTTACCTCTCCTATCGTCTCGCTTACTTCTTTGGTAACTGCGGCTGCCGACGGTGATTTTTCACAGCAGGCTGATGAAAATAACAGCAGTGAGCTTGGTGCTCTGGCTGTTGGCTTTAATAAGATGAGTAAAAAGATAGCTACCACCCTGAGAGATATGAATTCTATCGGGCTGGAAGTAGTACAGAGCTCTGACAAGCTGTCAGAAGTGCAGCTGTCAGCTAACAGCGTAAATCAGGCAGTTTCAAAAATCAAGGATGGCAGCGATAAGCAGACCGGACAGGTAAACGACGTACTGAACAAGGCCTCTGAGCTGGGTAATAAATTTGCACAGCTTGGCTTACAGAGTGCAGACCTTTTAAATATTGTTAAGGGCACGGTAGACTCAGAGAAGCAAGGTGAGGACAGCATAAAAGAGCTGGAAAAAGCAAATCAGCTGGCTACAAGCAGCATGTCTGAGACCTTTAAAAAGATTGTAGCCCTGGAAGAGCAGTCCCAGCGGATTTCAGGCATTGTAGATACTATTGATGATATTGCATCCCAGACCAGTCTCCTGGCGCTGAATGCAAGTATCGAAGCAGCCCGTGCAGGTGAGCAGGGCCGAGGCTTCGCAGTAGTAGCAGAGTCCATAGGCAAGCTGGCCAACGACTCCAGCGATGCTACCTCCACCATTTCCCAGATCATCGTAGAGCTTTGTGGCGATATCGAAAGCACCGTAGCCGATATTCAGGCTGTTAACCAGGTAATGGAAAGCCAGAATACTGTTGTGGACAAGGTACAGGGCAGCTTCACAGACTTTAAGAGCCTGGCAGGCCGTACCCAGAGTGCTATTGGAGAAATAGAGAAGCTTATTGAGCAGATGAGCCTTATCAGTAAGGAGATCGTGACTTCCGTAGGAAAGATTCGTGAAATCTCTGATGAAACAGATGGAATAACAGATGAAGTAGCTGCCCGGTTGGCAGCTCAGCTGGATGATATCGAGCTGGTGGCAAAGAGAATAAACAAGCTGTCAGAAGTAACAGGAAAATAAAAAGTAATTGTCACGGGGATGTATAGCGCACACGCCCCGGTGACAATTTTGTGTTACCTCTTGCTATATTTTTCTATTTTTTTCTTCAAGGCATCCACCTGCTCGCCCTTAGTTACATCCCATTCTGTCGCCAGGACCTCAAGCTCTCTTTTACAGGTATCAACTATAAGAGCACTGTTGTTCATAAGCTCAGCCAGCA